>JAZSAA010000236.1:0-4544 GCA_045601625.1 Clostridia bacterium
CATCAAGGCCTGCGGCACGCTGTTCAACACCGTCATCGGCATGAACGCCACCGTGGCCATGTACCTGGCGGCGGCCATCATCATCGGCTACACCTTCCTGGGCGGCTTCTCCGCCGTGTGCTGGACCGACTTCTTCCAGGGCCTGCTGATGCTGGCGGCGCTGCTGATCGCGCCTATTTTCGCCCTGGGCATCATCAACAGCAGCACGGCCCAGACCGTGGCCGAGCTGCCCGAGAACTACTGGCACTTCACCCGCGACTGGCGCGAGATCGCCTCCGGCCTGGGCTGGGGCCTGGGCTACTTCGGCATGCCCCACATCATCATCCGCTTCATGTCGGTGCGCTCCCAGAAGGAGCTGAAAAAGTCCAGCGTGATCGGCATCTCCTGGACGCTGATCATACTGACCATGTCCGTGGCCGCCGGCGCGGTGGGCCGGGTGATGTCCTCCCGGGGCATCATCGAGATCACCGACTCCGCCACCGTGTTCATCCAGATGACCCGCGCCATCTTCCCGGCGCTGATCTCCGGCATACTGCTCTCGGCCATACTGGCCGCGTCGATGTCCACCGCCGACAGCCAGCTGCTGGCCTCGGCCTCGGCCTTCGCCAGCGACGTGTACAAGCCCGTGTTCCGTAAGGACGCCTCCGACAGGGAGATGCTGTGGGCAGGCCGCGTGGTGGTCATCATCATCGCCGTAATCGCGCTGATCGTCGCCTCCAACCCCAACAGCGGCACCATCATGGGCCTGGTGGAGAACGCCTGGGGCGTGTTCGGCGCTGCCTTCGGGCCGACGATCCTGCTCAGCCTGTTCTGGCGGCGGCTGACCTTCGGCGGCGCGGTGGCGGGCATCGTCTGCGGCGCGCTGGCGGACATCCTGTGGCTGGCCCTGCTGAAGGGCACCGGCCTGTACGAGATCATCCCCGGCTTCATCGTCGGCCTGATCGCCGCCGTGGTCGTGTCCCTGATCACCCCCGCCCCCAATGCGCAGGTGGAGGCCCTGTTCGACCGGGCCACCAGCCCGCAGGAGGATTGATCCCCACACCCCTGTAATGCCCAAGGGGCTGTCTCAAAACGGCGAAACGGCCGGAATCCAACATGCAGCGGCGGCAATCCGTCGCCCTATGGCGCTCATCAGGCGCAGCCGCATGGATTCCGCCCGTCGAAACACGTTTTGATGCAGCCCCTTTGTCGTCTTTTATCCATTGCCCAAAATATAGTTGTGTGATATAATATATTCATACGGCAACCCTTTCACGGAGGATAGCGGTATGAAGAAGATACTGTTCATACTCAACGACTGCATGAGGCGGTTTTCCTACGAGCGGACCGCGAGCCTCTACGAGGCCGTCCGGGCGATGGATGAGCCCGCCAGCCTCTATGTCATTCGCACCGACGGCCACTCGGCCTTTGCGCCGGAGCACAACCGCGGCGAGTACAACATCTTCCGCCTGCCGGACTACAGCGACTACGACGGCATCATTCTCGACGTCAACAGCATATTCAGCGCGAGCTCCGATTCCTACAGCGCCGGCGTGCTCTACGCCGTCAGGGCCGCCCTGGCCTCGGGCCGTCCCGTCGTCTCCATGGCCAACGAAATCAAGGGCGCGACCTATGTGGGCATCGACAATTACGCCGCGATGCGCTCGGTCATACAGCACCTGCACGAAGCGCAAAACCTGAGCGACTTCTGGTTCGCCATGGGCCCCGCCAACAATTACGAGGTCCAGATCCGCCTCTCCGCCCTGCTGGACTACTGCCGGGAGAACGGCCTGCCCATGGAGGAGGACCGGGTCTACTGCGACAGCTTCACCGTCGAAAGCGGCACGCGAGCCTTTGAGCAGCTGCGCGCCCGGCACGGCGGACGGCTGCCCCAGGCGATGATCTGCGCCAACGACCGCATCGCCGTGGGCGTCTGCCACGCCGCTGAGCAGGCGGGCTGCGTCATCCCCGGGGATTTCATGGTGACCGGCTTTGACAACGACGAGATTTCCGCCAGCCTGACGCCCTCGATCACCAGCGTCGACCAGCTCGGCTGGAACATGGGCGCGGCCTGCGTGGACGTCCTGCGCCGCATATGGCGTGGCGAAGCGGTGCCGGCGCGGGTCCACACCCCCACGAAGCTGGTGCCGCGGGAGAGCACTGGCGGCTTCGGCGACGGCCAAAATGAGCAAAAAAAACAGGTCGGCGAATACATCCGCCAGACCTTCGGCGTCATCGACTTCGGCTATCGACTCAGCGCCCTGCAATACCAGCTCCCGGGCTGCCAGTCCATCGAGGAAATCTGCCTCGCCCTGGTCCGATGCCTGTCCGGGCTGAACCTCAGGGGCATGTGGATGGTCCTGGACAGCGCCCTCTTCGACAACGGAAGGGTCATACAGATCCGCGACCACAGTGGCCGCATGCGGGACATCGCCGAGGGCCTGCTGATTCGGGGCTATCCCGAGGGCATGGAGCTCGTCTTTGCCTGGGACGCCGGGAAGGGCGCCCGTTTCAGCCGGGAAAGGGTAGACAGCACCCTTCGCACGGAGCTGTACCCCGGCGTGGGTGAAAACTACCTGTTCGCGCCGCTGCACTTCATGGAGTACACCGCCGGCTATCTGTGCCTGTCGAATTGCCTGGACCTGATGGCCATCAAGGTGGTTTCCGATATCGTCAACGCGCTGACCGTGGCCCTGCGCAACTTCTTCGCCCGCCGTAACCTGACCTACATCAACCAGGTGCTCTCCGGCGTGTCGATGAAGGACGGCCTCACCGGACTGTACAACCGGCTGGGCTACCACGACCTGGCCTATCCCCTCTTCCGTGAGGCGGGCGCCAACGGCAGGCGGCTGGGCATACTGTTCATCGACATGGACCGGCTGAAGTACATCAACGACACCTACGGCCACGCCCTGGGGGATCTGGCCATCCGGAGCATCTCCAACGCCATACTGCGCACCCTTCCGGAAAACGGCATTCCCGTCCGGTACGGCGGGGACGAGTTCCTGGTTCTCGCGCCCGCCGAAGGGGAGGCGCAGGTGATGGATTGGATCGACGCCATTGCCAATGCCCTGCCCGGCGAGGCGGCGGCCCTCGGCGCGCCCGGCGAATTCGGGATCAGCTCGGGCTTCCTGCTGACGGACCCGGCCAGCGAGAAGACCCTGGACGAATACGTGACAGAGGCCGACGCCCGGATGTATCGGGAAAAGCGGGCCAAAAAACGCAGGCGCGGGGAGTGATCCCCGCGCCAGGGTGTGTTTCTAAAGCCGAAGTGATGCAGTTTCGAGCGTATTTGCCTTCATTTCAAGGCACTTTTCCGCAGGTTTACTGGCGGTAAATCAAGGAAAAGTAACGCGGAAATGCAGGCGAGGTCGGGAATCAATGATTCCCGAGTCCGCTTCGCGGACTGCCACGGCTCAAATCAAAGATTTGAGGCGCGGCACCATTGACGCCGTAACTGCAACGGAGTTTCCAGCCAAATGCGGCGCGGCGATATAGAAACACGCCCTATTGCTTGCGCCGTGCCTTCCGATCCCGCAGGGCGATGTTCAGCGCCGCGCCGACGAATATCGCCTGGCAGATCATGTACAGCCACAGCATCAGCAGGATCAGCGAGGCCAGCGAGCCGTACACCAGCGAATACCGGGCGGAGGACGCGATCAGCCGGGAAAAGATCGTGCTCATCAGCACCACGCCCGCCGTCGCCAGCGCCGCGCCGGGGAACACCAGGTAGCGGTCGTTCCGGGGACGGGTAAAGCCGAACAGGCCCCAGAACAGCAGCAGCGTGACGCCGCCCATCAGAAGGAAGCGCGCCCACAGCCACCAGGACTCCGAGACGTTCAGCGCGAAGGTATCCCTCATCCAGCGCAGCACCCGATGCCCGGTCAGCAGCGCGACCATCGAAAAATACACGGCCAGCAGCAGCGCCACCGCAAAGACGAGGCTGATCAGGTAGTCGGTGACGGCCGGGAAGCGGTGCCCGCCCTGCATCTCGTTGATGGTGCCCTGGAGCACGCGGATCGCCGCGGAGGCGGACAACACCAGCATCGTGATCGCCGCCACCAGCACCGTCCGCCCGCCCGTGCCCGCGACGTGGATCAGGAACGACTTGATCAGCTCGTCCGCAGATGGCGAAAGAAACTGCTCGAGGTAGTTGAAGACGCGCATCGCCACCTGGTAGTTCTGCCCGAACAGCGCGTAAAGACAGATGATCAACGGAAAGATGGTCATGGTCAGGTAATAGGACAGCGCCGCCGAAGCGCGGGGCAGCATCCGCTTCAGGTAGATGTCATAGACATCCTTTATGAGCTCTATCGCGGAAGACACAGGCTTCCTCCTCGTCACGCTTTTTTCAGGTTCCCCCATTCTACCACAACGGCGGGGAAAAGGCAAATTCTGATTTATCGAGCTGTTGCTCGATAAAACAGAATTTGAGTATTTAGTATTTAGTGGTTAGTATTTAGTGGCGGTACAAATCCTGACGGATTTGTTTGATTATAAGGAAACGGTAGAGGCTTCAACGTTTCTTGATCCCTTGAATCAAAAGAAATCCGTTAGGATTTCCT
>JAZSAA010000237.1:0-6082 GCA_045601625.1 Clostridia bacterium
CAGCCGCTTCTGCATCGTATCCGCCAGCATATCCCGAACGTACATGACGGGGAATGGGCTTCGCGTATCCCTCTGCCGGTCGAGGTTCTTTTTCTCTTGCTCCAGCTCCCGGCTGAAATCAGGATGGGCGGAGGTTTGCCCGCGCCTTCCCGCGATTGTGTTCGCCGCCACATTGCCGCTGTAGATCGCCGCCAGCAGAGAGTTGCCGCCCAGCCGGTTCGCCCCGTGGTACATGGACGCGCATTCGCCCACGGCAAACAGATTTCGGATATTCGTCTCGTGATTCAGGTGCACCGCCAGACCGCCCATGAAGAAGTGCACCGACGGCTGCACGGGGATGGGCTGTCGGTTCACGTCAAGGCCGGCGTACTTTGCGCACAGATCCCGAACCTCCGGCAGGCGCTGGTCTATGACAGACTTATCCAGGAAAGAGATGTCCAGCCAGGCCCTGCCGCCCCGCGCGTCGATCTCGCGCGACACGACGTCGCGGGTCATCAGGTTGCCGCCCGCGCCGTACTTCTCCTCCATGAAATAAACGTTGTGGCCGTTTTCTTTGACAAACAGCCTGCCGCCCTCGCCCCGCGCCGCCTCGGAGATCAGCATGCGCTTCTGCGCGGTCTCCAGCGTCGTGGGGTGATACTGTATGAACTCCAGGTTTTTGAGCTCCGCGCCCTGCATGAACAGCTTTCCCGCGGCGTAACCGTCGCATTGGGTGGAGCCCGTGGTCTTGCCGAACAGCGCGTTCTGCCCGCCCGTGGCGATTACCACCGCGTCGGCGGTCACCGCCTCCAGCCCGCCGCGGGCCTCGTCGAACAGCAGTGCTCCATGGCACACGCCGTCCCGGATCAGCGCCGAGTGGAAGCAGCACCACAGCCTGCGCTCGATCAGCCCCGCCGCCTCAAAACGCCGCGCCTCCATCACCAGCGCGGAAACGATCTGCTTTCCGGTGGAAGCGCCGCAGTAGTACGTGCGCCTGTGGGACTGGCCGCCGAACGCCCGGCGCAGTGGGCGGCCCTGCCCATCCACCGAGAACACCGTGCCGATGCGCTCCAGGTCGCGCAGTATCGCCTCGCCGTTTTCACACAGGCCGGTCACGGCCCGCTCGCCACCCAGCCGGCAGCCGCCCTTGAGCGTATCCTCGATGTGGCTGGCGACGGTATCGCCCGAATCGTTTTCGGGCAGCACGGCGTTGATGCCGCCCGCCGCCATCACGGACTGGGACCGCTCCGATGGAAACGGCGATACCAGCGTCGCGTGAACGCCACGCGCCGCGCACCGCACGGCACAGGCCATGCCGGAGATGCCGCTTCCGATGATCAGCGCCCGCTTCATGCCGCGCCACCTCCGGACAGGAACATGGCAAGCTCCGTTCGAATCACCACAAAGGTCGAAACCGCGAACGCCAGCGCGCAGAGAACATACACGACGCGGTCGATCACCTTCTGCTTTTCAGTGGAACTCAGCCAGCCCAGTGTGATCAGCCCCCGCGTCACGGACACCGCAATGTGGATCAGCGCCGTGCCGTAGAATAGCGGCTGGCTGAGCATCAGCAGGGCAAACCAAATCCACTGCCCCGCTCCGGCACTGGACTGAAGCAGGGTAAAGGTGTTGATGTGCAGTATCAGAAGGGGCAGCATCAGCGCCGCGGAAGCCCTTTGAAGGATCGTGCGCGCATTCTGCCTCGGATACAGGTCCAGGCGCGTGCCGTCTGACTGGATGAACACCGTCAGCATGCCGCATATGGCGTGTAAGCACGCCAGCACCATGAAGGGAATGGCCGTCAGCAGCTTCAGCGTTGGATTGTAGTAAAACGCCAGATACGCGAACACGGTGTATCCGATGTGTACCAGCATGGCGACAAAGGACAAAAGGCCCAAAGCGGCGTTGGTTTTCTTCAATAGCATCGATCATACCTTCCTTACTTATGAAAGCTTTCCGCGTCCGCCTGCGCACCCACCACAGCAGTATCAGCGCGGCAAGGACAATCGCCAGGTACAGTGGCAGGTTGCTGTGATTGCCGGTATCGACCCCGTTGCGCACGGTGAGGGTAACCTCCTGGCTGATGATCTGCGTGCCTTCGGCATGGGCGTCAGGAACAGCTTATAGCTCTCGCCCTTCGCCAAGTCCATATACTCGATGATAAAATCCCGATAGCCCTGGGGCGGGGATTCACCTCGACATACATATGGAGGATCTCCTATGCGCCCATGCTGAACATATTTACCGGGATTACGGCGACGCCATTGTCGTTGGTGGTGTAGCTGTTCAGTTTGGAATCCTTTTGGGGTGTCCCTGACCTTCACCTGGACGCCTTTCACGGGCTCTGGCTTTTCCGTCGTGCCGGTTTTCAGTTCAATGGCAACCTCGTTTTCGGAAAGCACGATGATCGTCGCGTCCACGTCATTGGCCACGCCCCCCACCGCCGAGGAGAGCCCGTTCAAAAAAGATCGATCCTGTCATCCCAGTGGGCGGCGTTGTCCGCGATGATCTTCCGGATTTCCACGATCTCCGCCTCAGCCTCTTCGATGCACACCGAGCATCAAATCCGGTCGGAATCGAACAGCTTGTCCTCCTCCCGCAACCGACGGCAGTATTCGGAGATGACGCCGGAGGCTTCGGTCAACTGATCCTTGTAATAGCGCAGCTCCTCGCGCAGCTGTTCGGCCTCAAGGTACACAGTCTGGACGTTTTCAAAGCCCTCGGTCCGCGTAAACCTGGCATAGGCCCTGTTCAGTTCTTCCTCGGGCATCACCCTGCTCACGGTAGCCAAGGCCCCGAGGGGCAATACCCGGACCAGCACGACGATCTGCAGCAGCGCGGAGATCAGCTTTTTCATGGTCTTCCCTCCTGGGGAGGACGGGGCGTCAGCAGGTCAGTACTTCAACAGCTCAGGATGGGTTTCGATTTCATAGTCCGCCTGCCATTCCTCCACCAGATCGTTCAGCTCTTCCATCTGGTAGTAGCGCAGGGCGGCGGCGTTCAGCAGCTCCCGCTCGTCTTCGGTCAGAACGTGCGCCCCGGCGGGCACGTCACCGGCGTAGCACACTATGTGCACGCCCTGATCGGTGACGAAGGGTTGTGAGATGTCCCCAGCATTCTGAAGCGCCGACGCGGCCTTGATAAAGTTCTCCGGCCACATCTTGGAATCCGGATGGAAGGAGTAGCCGTCGCCATTCATGTTGCGCTCGGTCTTGTCGGTGCTGTAGCGGCTGATGAGGGTCTTGAAGTCGATGCCGGCGGCGTATTGGGTGGCGATCTCGTCGGTGGTCTCCTTCGCCAGAGGAAGCGCCTCCTCCTCCAGCCGGGCGGCATAGTCCGCCTGGGCGGTCTTCAACGCTTCCGCAGCCTCGTCATACAGCGCACGGGCCTCGGTCATGTCGTCCCAGCCCTCGGCGGTGGTGGCGACCAGTGTCAGCGACTGCAGGGCGGTGGCCATGCTTTGGGCGGCACGGTTCATCGCCACCTGCTCGGTACGCACCGCCTTCAAGGCTTCCTCCGGGATCTCCAGCACGATCTGGTGGATGTAGCGGTAGCCCTCGGGCGTGTAGAACGCCTCGTTGTTGTTCATCAGGATTTCCTGATCGTATTTATCGATATCATTCTCATAGTCCGCCCGGTCGGGGCCGACGAACTGCTCCTCGTAGTAGGCGTCCACCTGGACCTGGGTCAGCACGATGTTACCGACAAACGCCTCGATGGCCCGGTTCTGGCGGGTCTGCAATTCCAGCTCGTCGTAGATAGCCTGAAAGGTATAGCCCATCAGCTCCAGCTGCTCGGTGACATCTGCCTCCGAAACGGCGGCGTCGCCCTGTTGCATCTGCTGATAGAGCAGCTGCAACAGCTCCTCGTACTTGCTGCGGGCCTGCTGGTTCAGGGCCTCGGTCTCGGCCTCAGTAAAATCGTTCTTTCCGGTCTCCGACAGCTTGTTCTCAATCACGCCCAGGCTCACGAAGCTGTCCACGGTACCCTGGAGCCGCGCAGCCTTCTCAGCATCGGTGGGGGCGTCGCCGCTGAGCATCTGTGACAACTCGATCATGCTGTCCAGCGAGCCCTGGAGCATACTTCTGTTATAGCTGAAATCCCCCACCCGCACCACGACCGGGTCATCCGCCGTCTCCGCGACCACAGGGCCGCAAAGTGCGAGAATCAGTGCCACGCCCATCGCCATACCGCAAATCCATCTGCGCATATGTCATTTCCCTCCTATGTGCCGGGGGCGATTTCACGCTGCCCTCGGGCTTTTCAGTTATCCAAAGGCACACCCATGTTATGGTCTGCCGATATTGTCATACCATAGGCGTATTTCGTTAAATCATATCATTTTACTGTCAAAAAATCGTATCTGTCCAGTCATGGCTGAGCAGGCACCGCCGCTACAATTAACGATGCCTGTAGCGGCGACCCCTGTCCGCCATAGAAGCTACAGATATGTCCGGGGCTGGACAGTTACCGGATTTCTTTTATTCAACGGGCGGTTAAACATTGGCATTGCTACCGTTCCCGTTGAATCAATACAAATCCCGAAGGGATTTGGTCCACCCCCCTAAACCAAGCCACCAAAACCTAACCCCTCACTTCTGATTTATCGAGCAAAAGCTCGATAAATCAGAAGTTACTCCGCTTTCCTGCGCCGACGCAGGGCGATCAACAGCATCATCGCCACTGCTGCAACGATCAGGTACAGCGGCAGGTTGCTGTGATCGCCGGTATCGACCCCGTCGCGCACGGTGAGGGTGACCTCCTGGCTGATGATCTGCGTGCCCTCAGCGTCGGTCACGACGCAGCGGAATTTGCAGCCGTCCCACTTCTTCTCGATGTCCTTCCTGCTCAGGGTCGGATCGTTGAGGCCAGGCAGATCCACCCACTTCTGGTGCTTCTCGTCCCAGATCTGCCACTGATAGGTATAGGGCTTTGTGCCGCCGCCGACCTCCACCATGAAGGATACGTCCTCGCCCTCCTGGGCGGTGACATCCTCGGGCTGGGTGATGAAGTAAAGCGGGCTTCCGCCGCCCAGGTAGACGGTGAATTCATTGTTGATGAGGGCGCATTCCTCCTCGCCGACCGCGACGATCTCCACCCGCGCCCGCTTGTGCGCGCCCGGATCGTCCACCAACGCGCTCATGGGCATCGAGATGGTCTGGGTCGAGCGGTTGACCAGCGCCTGTTCATAGTAGGGCAGGTTGACGTAATACGGGTCGGTGGCGCCGTCCACATACACGGCGCAGGCCAGCTTGATGTCGTCGTCAAAGGCGGCGTAGTTATGCAGCACGATGTCCAGCCACTTCTGGCCGTCCCAGCCATCATACACCCGATGGGTGACGTTCAGGTCGTGGACGAACAGCTCCAGATCCAGCGTCGAAGCGGCGGTGGCATTGGCGATCAGGCCGGATTTGATGGCGTTGGCCGTGACGCCGTTGGCCTGGACGGGCTGCTGGAGAACCAGCTGGCCCGATTTTTCATCCAGCACATAGGTCAGCAGCTCCGATTCCCCATCGGCCGCGTTGCTGGCCAGCCCCGACAGGTTGGAGCGGACGGACAGCGCGCTGACCTTGAAGCGCAGCAGCTTCTCCAACCTCCAGGCCTCGGGGATCTTGAAGGTGGTGTTGTATACGCCGATGGAACCGGGCATCAGCACATCCGTCTTGACGTAATGGGTCTCGGAATCCAGCGGCTCCACCGAATCCAGCACGATGCCGTGGGGCTGCACAGTGACCTTGTACGCCTTCTTTTCCCGGGACAGCACCCAGTCGCGCTGGCGGGCAGTGTAATCGAAGTCCTCCGCGCGGTGGGCGACCTTCGCGCCCGTCATCTCCACCTTGCTGTCCTGCATGGTGATCCTGCTCTTTTCAGGATCGACGCAGTTGACGTGGACGGTCTCGACCAGCGTCTCCTGCTCCTGGCCGCCGCTCTTTTGCACGTCGTACATGGCGACGTCGAAGGCCGCGATGCCCATGTTGCCCTCGTTCATGATGCCCAGGGAGATGTCCTCAAAGCTGCCCGCCGAGACCGCAAGGGACTGGGGGATGGCGGTCCTCAGATCCACCACGGGCTTGAGCGACTCCGTAAAGCTGAACAGCTCCAT
>JAZSAA010000238.1:0-4798 GCA_045601625.1 Clostridia bacterium
GCACACCGGCGACAGCATCGTCGTGGCCCCGATCCTCTCCCTCAACGACCATGACCTGAAGATGCTGAACGATTCGGCCATCAAGATCATCCGCGAGCTGAAGATCGAGGGCGGCTGCAACGTGCAGTTCGCGCTGCACCCGGAAACCAGCGAATACTATCTGATCGAGGTCAACCCCCGGGTCAGCCGGTCCTCGGCGCTGGCGAGCAAGGCGTCGGGCTACCCCATTGCCTCCGTCACCGCAAAGATCGCCCTGGGCATGGCCCTGGAGGACATCCCCGTGGCCGGCGGCACCGCGGCCATCGAGCCCAGCCTGGACTACATCGTGGCCAAGTTCCCCCGCTTCCCCTTCGACAAGTTCGCCACCGCGCCGAACCTGCTGGGCACCCAGATGAAGGCCACCGGCGAGGTCATGGGCATCGGCGCAAGCCTGGAGGAGTGCATGCTCAAATCGGTGCGCTCGCTGGAGAACGGCGCCCACCACCTGAGCCTGCCCCGCTTTTCCAACATGGACGACGACGGCCTGTGGCGCTACATCAAGGACTTCCGCGCCGACGGCATCTTCGCCGTCACCGAGCTGATCCGCCGAGGCGCGCGGCTGGACAAGCTGGCCCAGATCACGATGATCACCCCGCTGTTCCTGGAATCCATCGCCCGCATCGTGGAGATGGAGAACATCCTCAGGGGCAAGCCCAATGACCTGAAGGCGCTGGTCGCCGCCAAGAGCATGGGCTTTGCCGACCTGACCGTCGCCGAGCTGTGGAACACGGACGAGCTGGCCGTCTGGCAGCTGCGCCGGGAAAACGGCATCCGCCCCAACTTCCCGATGGTGGACACGCTGCACACCGGGGCCTACATCCCCTACCTGTATTCGTCCTACAACCTGGAAAACGCCTCGATCCGCACCGAAAAGAAGAAGATCGTCGTCCTCGGCGCGGGCCCGATCCGCATCGGACAGGGCGTGGAGTTCGACTACTCCACCGTCCACGCGGTGCAGACCATCCGCCGCAACGGCTACGAGGCCATCATCATCAATAACAACCCGGAGACCGTCTCCACCGACTACAAGACCTCCGACAAGCTGTACTTCGAGCCGCTGACCCCCGAGGACGTGATGAACGTCATCGACTTCGAGCAGCCAGAGGGTGTCATCACCTCCCTGGGCGGCCAGACCGCCATCAACCTGGCCCAGCCGCTGATGGAGCGGGGCGTGAAGCTGATCGGCCCCGACTGCGAGGCCATCGAGCGTGCCGAGAACCGGGACAGCTTTGAAAAGATCCTGGAGCAGCTGGGCATCCCCCAGCCCCAGGGCCGCGCCGTGACCAACATCGAGGAGGGCGTCGCCACCGCCGCCGAGATCGGCTACCCCGTGCTGGTGCGGCCGAGCTTCGTGCTGGGCGGGCGGGCCATGCAGATCGTGGCCAACGAGCAGCAGCTGCGCCGCTACCTCAAGGAGGCCGTGGAGATCGACGCCGACAAGCCCGTGCTGGTGGACCACTACATCCAGGGCAAGGAAGTCGAGGTCGACGCCATCTGCGACGGCCGGGACGTGTTCGTCCCCGGCATCATGGAGCTGGTGGAGCGCACCGGCATCCACTCCGGCGACTCCATCTCCGTCTACCCCGCCTTCTCCATCTCCAACAAGGTCAAGGGCATCATCCTCCAGTACGCCAAGAAGCTGGGCCTGGGCATCGGCATCGTGGGCCTGTACAACATCCAGTTCATCGTGGATAAGGATGAGAACGTGTACATCATCGAGGTCAATCCCCGCTCGAGCCGCACGGTGCCCTTCCTCAGCAAGGCCACCGGCTGGTCGCTGGCGGACATCGCCACCGAGGCCATCCTCGGCAAGAGCCTCAAGGAGCAGGGCATATTCGACCTGTACCCCGAGGAGAAGAAGCGCCACTACGTGAAGGTCCCGGTGTTCTCCTTCAACAAGATCAAGGGCCTGGACGCCTACCTGAGCCCGGAGATGAAGTCCACCGGCGAGGCCATCGGCTACGACGACAAGCTGAACCGCGCGCTGTACAAAGCCCTGCAGGCCGCGGGCATGCGGCTGCAGAACTACGGCACCGTGTTCGCCACCATCGCCCGGGGGGACAAGGCCGAGGCCGAGCCGCTGATCCGCCGTTTCTACAACCTAGGCTTCAACATCGTGGCCACCGAGGGCACCGCCGCCTACCTCAAGGAGCGGGGCATCCGCACCCACGTATTGAAGAAGATCGGCGAGGACAACAGCGACGAGATCGTGGAGGCCATGCGCCAGGGACACATCGCCTACGTGATCAACACCCGCAACCTCAACTCCACCAACGCCCTGACCGACGGCGTGAAGATCCGCCAGTGCGCCACCGAGAACAATATCACGCTGTTCACCAGCCTCGACACCGTCCGCGTGCTGCTGGACGTGCTGGAGGAGACGACGCTGACGATTTCGACGATTGACGCGTAAAAGGTTACGCTGGGGGGACGCTGTCCCCCCCAGCCCCCAGTTTAAGGAATGATTTCCCTAAGAACCTCCCATTAGCCGCAACATACTGCGGCTGGGGAGGGGAAAGAGATCGACAAATCGGGATTTATGGAGGTGATATGCAATGACAATCTACGATATCTCGCAGGAGGTTTTCAGCTGCCGGGTATTCCCCGGTGACCCAGCGCCGGAAAGAAGGGTGCTTTCTTCAATGGAAAAAGGCGATCTGTACAATCTGACAGCTTTCAATATGTGTGCGCACAACGGTACTCACGTGGATGCGCCATTTCATTTTATCAAAGGTGGAAAAACTATTGATGCCGTAGGTCTTGAAGCCTTTGTTGGGCCGGCTTCTGTTACGGAGCATCACGGGATTGTCTCCGGCCATGACGCAATGGAGATATATGAAAAATCGAGAGATCGTGACCCGGAAGCTGCAAAACGACTTCTGATCAAGGGAGACGCTGTGGTTTCTTCGGAAGCAGCAAAGGTCTTTGCTTCCAAAGGAATCCTACTGTTAGGAAATGAATCGCAGACTGTCGGCCCGGAAGATGCGCCGATGGAAGTACATTTGATCTTGCTGGGTGCTGGCATTGTATTGCTTGAAGGCATTCGATTGGCAGCGGTTAAGGAAGGCAGATATTTTTTAAGCGCAGCGCCGTTGAATCTATCCGGGGCGGATGGCTCTCCGTGCAGAGCTTTTTTGATCGCTGACGATAGATAAATTCCAGTTTATCGAACCGACACAGATCCCGCAAATCAGAATTGCAACTGAATTTAGTTGCAAAATGTAGGTCGTTGTGCTATACTTCAATCAGGAGGGCTGTTGTATGGGACAGAAGGAGAAGCTCATTGAAAAGCTGAAATCCAATCCCCGTGACTTCACCTTTGAAGAAGCGGAAAAGCTGCTGGGGTATCTGTCCTATCACAGGAGCGACAAGGGCAGAACCAGCGGCTCGCGGGTGATGTTCGCAAGCGACGCGCACAAGGCGAAGATATTGCTGCACAAGCCGCACCCCAGAAAGGAGCCGCTGGAATATCAGGTGAAGCAGCTCATCGAGGTATTGGAACAGGAGGATCTGTTATGAACAACACGATCGAATACAAGGGGTATATCGGAAGCGTCGAATTTTCCGAGGCCGACAGGGTGTTCTTTGGAAAGGTCCAGGGCATACGCTCGCTGATTTCCTATGAGGGAACGAACGCCGAGGAACTGTTGGATGATTTTCACAGCGCTGTGGACGACTACCTCGCCGCCTGCGAAGCGGAGGGTACAAAGCCGGAGACCGCGTACAAGGGCAGCCTGAACGTGCGCCTCGGCGAGGAGCTGCATCGCCGCGCCGCAATCTACGCGGTAACCCACCGCCAAAGCCTGAACAGCTTCATCGAAGAAGCCGTCCGGGAGAAACTGGTCTCCAGCCGGGCCTGAGCATCAGGTATTTTATAGCAAGCAAAGGAGCTCCAATGAAACAAACCACCTACACCATCACCCAAAACACCCCCCTGGTCCCCAACGTCTACCGCATGACCCTCTCCGGCGACACCTCGGCCATCACCCGGCCGGGGCAGTTCGTGAACCTCGCGCTGGACGGGCTGTACCTGCGCCGGCCCATCTCGGTCTGCGACTGGGACGAGGACGGCCTGACCCTGATCTACAAGGTCGTGGGCCGGGGCACCGAGCAGCTCTCCAGAATGGTCCCCGGGCAGACCCTGGACTGCCTGACCGGCCTGGGCAACGGCTACGACATCGACGCCTGCCCGGACAACCCCGTCCTCGTGGGCGGCGGCGTGGGCGTACCCCCACTGTATGGACTGGCGAAGCGGCTGGTCGCCGCCGGAAAGCGGCCCGACGTGGTGCTGGGCTTCAACACCGCCCCGGAGATCTTCTATGACATGCAGTTCGCCGCCCTGGGCGTGCCCGTGACCGTGACCACTGTGGACGGCACCGCCGGCGTGCGGGGCTTTGTAACGGACGCGCTGAAATCCGGCGCCTACGTCTGCGCCTGCGGCCCCGAGCCGATGCTGAAGGCCGTCTACGGCAAGGCCAGCGGCGGCCAGTTCTCCTTCGAAGCCCGCATGGGCTGCGGCTTCGGCGCCTGCATGGGCTGTACCTGCGAAACCCTCACCGGCTATAAGCGCATCTGCAAGGACGGCCCGGTTTTGAGCTACGACGAGATTAAATGGAACGAGAAATTCTGATTTGTCGCGGAGCGACAAATCAGAATTTCAGTGGTTAGTATTTAGTATTTAGTGGTTAGTGGAGGAGGAAATCCTAACGGATTTCTTTTGATTCAAGGGATCAAGAAACGTTGAAGCCTCTACCGTTTC
>JAZSAA010000239.1:0-11295 GCA_045601625.1 Clostridia bacterium
TGGCGGACAACCTGATCACGGATATCTCCCAGATCACCTGCTTCCCGGACCTGGAGTACCTGGAGCTGTTCCTGAACGACATCACCGACGTGACGCCGGTCACGGAGCTGAAGAAGCTGCGGGACTTCAACATCTTCCACAATCCATTGTATGACAACCACAAGGTGCTGCGGAAGATGACCTGGCTGGAGCGGCTGTGGATCGGCGGCTGCCGCCTGTCCGCGGACGACGTGAAGGAGCTGCAAAAGGCCCTGCCCAACACCGAGATTTCCACCATCGGCCAGAGTTCCACCGCAAGGGGCTGGCGCAAGCACCCCCACTATTACACCCTCAAGCGCATGTACGAGGAGGGCAAGTACATCCCCTTCGATTCGTGACGATCAACCGGTTGCATATTCCGATCCGAGCGTGTATAATAGGGACAGGACAACAGGAGAGGGGGACTTCCCGTGAAGCTGATCATCGCGATCATACAGGACGAGGACGCTTCCAGGCTCATCAACGAGCTGATGACGGAAGGTTACCGCGTGACAAAGCTCGCCACCACGGGCGGGTTCCTGCGTGCCGGCAACACCACGCTGCTGGTGGGCGTAGAGGACGACAAGCTGGAAAAGGCCATGGAAGTGATCGAGAAGGTGTGCAAGAGCCGCAAGCAGATTGCTTCGACCCCCGCGCCGATCTCCGGCACCACGGGCATGTACGTGCCCTTTCCGGTGGAGGTCACCGTGGGCGGCGCGACGATATTCGTGCTGGACGTTGAACAGTTTACCAAGATCTGAGGTCAACCTTGAAGCTCTCCGAATTTGTGGGTTACGGCGATAAAATGGAACAGCTGATGCGTTCGGTTCAAGCCGGGCGCATTGTTCATGCCCTGCTGTTCGTCGGCCCCCACGGCTCGGGCAAGCGCACCGTGGCCCGGCTTCTGGCCCAGGCGATGGTCTGCACCGGCGCCGATAAGCCCTGCGGGGCTTGCCCGGCCTGCAAGCAGTTCCTGGCCGGGGCGCACCCGGACGTCAAGCTGGTGAAGCCCGAGAAGAAGTCCATCGGCGTGGAGGAGGTCCGCGCGCTGATCGACGCGCTGGCGCTGCGCCCCTACGAGGGCGACAAGCACATCGCCATGATCGAACAGGCGGACAAGCTGACCCCCAGCGCCCAGAACGCCCTGCTCAAGACGCTGGAAAATCCGCCCGGCGAGGTGATGTTCTTCCTGATCACCGACGCTCCTGGGGCGCTTCTGGACACCATACTGTCCCGGTGCCAGACGGTGCGGCTGGGCGACATCGGCGTGGAAAAGTGCGCGGAGGTGCTGGAGAGCCGCGGCATCGAGCCGAAGCGCGCAGCGCTGCTGGCCGGACTCGCCCAGGGCTCTGTGGGCAGGGCCCTGGAGATCGACGGCGACACAGCCTGGATGGCGCTGCGGGAGCGGGTGATCGCCTCGCTGGAGTCGCTGAAGGGTCCCGGCAGCGTGGCCTCGGCTGCGATGCCGCTGGAGGAGGACAAGGGCGGCGAGGGCGACATGCTGGACATCATGGAGCTGTGGGCCAGGGATTTGATGGCCGTGCAGAGCGGCGCGACGCCCTTCGAGGCTTCGGACACCCAGAGGCTGGGGCACTGCAAAATCGACGGACAGGCGCTGCTGAAGGGCGTGCTGCTGGCTCGCAGGCAGCTGGGCAGCAACGTATCTTGGGCAAACGCCATTGAAAATATGTACTTTCAATTGACAGATACAGGAAACAACGGGAGGACAAGGCTTTCATGGCAACGGTAATCGGCGTCCGCTTTAAGAAGGCGGGAAAGGTATACTACTTTGACCCGGACGGCATCTGGCCCCGGCCGGGCGACTATGTGATCGTTGAAACCGCGCGGGGCGTGGAGTTCGGCGAGGTGGTGACCGGGTCGCGCTCGGTCAACGACGCCCAGATCGTCACGCCGCTGAAAAAGGTGGTCCGCGTGGCCAGCGAGGAGGACATCGAGCGCGCCCGGACCAACGAGAAGCGGGAGGCGGAGGCGTTCCGCATATGCCAGGAGCGCATCGCCAAGCACAAGCTGGACATGAAGCTGGTCAGCGTCGAGTATACCTTTGACAACAACAAGATCATATTCTACTTCACGGCCAACGGGCGCGTGGACTTTCGGGAGCTGGTGAAGGACCTGGCCTCGGTGTTCAAGATCCGCATCGAGCTGCGCCAGATCGGCGTGCGCGACGAGGCAAAGATGCTGGGCGGCCTTGGCTCCTGCGGCAGGCCCATCTGCTGCGGCGCCTTCCTCGGCGATTTCCAGCCCGTGTCCATCAAGATGGCGAAGGAGCAGAACCTGTCGCTGAACCCGACCAAGATCTCCGGCCAGTGCGGGCGGCTGATGTGCTGTCTGAAATACGAGCAGGAGAACTACGAGCAGGTGCTCAAGCGGCTGCCCAGGGTGGGGAAGGACATCGTCACGCCCGACGGCGTGGGCGTCATCACCGAGATCAACTGCATCAAGGAGACCGTGAAGGTCCGCATCCGCGTGGACGACGACAGCTTTGACGTCCGTGAGTACGCCATCGACGACGTGCGCCGTCCCGGCCCCGACGACGCCGCGGCCATTCGCGAGCAGCGTCCGGAAAGGCCGCCCCGCCGGGGAAGGCCGCAGCCCGAGCCGGCGGCCAGCGCAGACGGGAATGCAGACGCGCCGGAGGAAGGGAAGAAGAAGCGTTATCCCCATCAGAAAGCCCCCAAGAACCTGAGCACCGACCAATTCCTCGAGCAGTTGAAGCAGAGCGAGTCCCCGAAGGAGCACCGCCGCAGGCACAACCGGGGCGGCAAGGGCGGCGAGGAACGCCGGGAAAACCCGACCGGAAAGGGCGCCGAGGAGCGCCGGGAGAACCCGACCGGGGAACCGAAGGCGCCGGAAACATGATGAAAACGGCCCGATGCAGTGACATCGGGTCGTATTATTTTCCCTTCGGCCGTCAGGTTACTGAAATGAGTTGATATTTAACTGTAATTGGTATATAATATAATGGGTGTTTACAGAACAATTGTTTTGCAGCGAGACTGTTTTCGCTGACTTGGGGGAAGGGCTATGCATTCGATCCGTATCAAGATCATGGCGGTGACCATCGCTGCGATCATGACCAGCATACTGGCGCTGGGCGGCGTTGGCGTGCTCACGATGGGTATGGAGAGCGACCGAAGCTCGGCGGAGAAGCTGATGCTGATCAGCGAGAACACGCAGGGGAAGCTGGACGCCTATCTGAACAGCCTCCAACAGTCGGTCAGCATGGCGATGCACATGGCGGACGATTCCCTGGACGACCCGGACCTCGTCTATCTCGGCAATTCCGGCACTGACGAGCAGGTGCAAAAGCTGGACGAAGCCGTGGCCCGGCACTGCGCAGAGGTGGAACACGCCTTTGGCAGCATCGCCAACAACACCAGCGGCATCGTGACCTATTACTACTGCATCAATGTGGGCTACGGTACCTCAGAGCACGGCTTTTTCTGGTCCAGGCTGAACAACGATACCTTTGTGAAGCAGCCTCCGCTGATCTCCACCGAACTGGACCCAAACGACACCGAGCATACCACGTGGTACTATTCGCCGCTGAAGGCGGGTCGCGCGATCTGGGTTGGCCCCTACAAGGCCCACTATCTGGGGGACCTGCGGACGGTTTCCTACGTCGCGCCGATCTACCACGAGGGCTACCTGCTGGGCGTGCTCGGCATGGACATACTGTTCAATACGATGATCGAGCAGCTTGAAGAAGTGAAGCTTTACGAAACTGGCTTTGCCTTTCTGATGGACCGGGACGGCGACGTCATCTATCACCCGGAGATGACGGCGGAGGGCGAACCGATCCAGCTCAGCCAGGATCTGGACCCGAAGACGCTCAAACGCCGCAGCACCGGCGACGAGCTGGTGCGCTACAACCGGGGCGGCAAGATGTGGCAGCTGGCGTTCTGCACCCTCAGCGACGACCACAAGGTGGCCGTCACTGTGCCGGTGTCCGAGATCACCGCCTCCCAGAGGCAGCTGACGCTGCTGATCTTGCTGATGGCGGTGGTGATCCTGGCGGTATTCACAGCGATCACGCTGCTGATCATGAACGCGCTGACAAAGCCCCTGCTCCGGCTTACCTCGGCTTCCCAAAGGCTCGCCGCCGGCGATTACGAGGTGGAGCTGGACTATGAAGGCAAGGACGAGGTGGGAATTCTGACCCGCGCCTTCCGACAGATGCGGGACAAATTGAAGCTGCACATCAACGATTTGAGCGCAAAGGCCTATACCGACGCGATGACCGGCGTGCGCAACAAGGGCGCGTTCAACGTCTACATCGATCACCTCGATGCCCAGCTGCACGCGGAGGATCAGCAAGCGGCGCCTGAATTCGCCATCATCATCTTCGACTGCAATCGCCTGAAGCAGGTTAACGACCAATATGGCCACAGCGCCGGGGACAACTACCTGCAAAAGGCCTGTCGGCTGATCTGCCGGGTCTACGATCACAGCCCTGTGTTCCGGCTGGGTGGAGACGAGTTCGCCGTGGTGCTTCAGCACGACGATTATGAGCACCGCGAGGCGCTGGCGAAGACCTTTGAACGCCTTTCCGCGGAACAGAACGCGGTGGCGAGAAATCCCTGGGAGAAGGTCAACGTCTCAATGGGCATGGCGGTATACGACCCTCAGAGGGATCAGAGCGCCGGTCAGGTGCTTCAGAGGGCCGATGCATTGATGTACGAGGACAAGCGGCACTACAAGGCGTCGTAAGGTACTCGCAATGAACAAAAACGCTGCCTGAAACGGCTGTAGGGGCGCCCGTCCAGGTGCGAAATGATTCCCGCAGGGGCGGCGCAACGCCGCCCCTGCGGTGGCATATCCTCCAAAAGGTCATATTTGCCAGCACTTGTATCGACACCGGAAACGTTGTATAATAGAAGCATCGTATCTGTTCAGTCGTGTCGGCAAAGCGGAATCGCGCGCGCTTCCCGCGCACGAGGACCGGATTCGCGCGCGCTTCCCGCGCACGAGGACCGGAATCGCGCGCGCTTCCCGCGCACGAGATGGCGCCGCTACAATGAACGATGCCAGTAGCGGCGGCCCCGGGCCGCCATAGAAGCTATAGATCATCCGGGACTGAATAGTTACGGAAACATCAAGCATAAGGAGACGGAATGATGAAGAAGAGGATTTATGCCTTTTTATGCGCTATCCTAGTTGGAGCGCTGCTCTGCGGTTGCCTCGCCTTCGCGGAGACCCGGCCGGATGACATCGATTCGATGCTTGCCGGCATGTCCCTGAGGGACAAGCTGGCGCAGATGATGTTCTTTTGCCCCCGGACCTGGAAGGAGGACGCCGCCTCCGATGCCCCGGCGGAGAACATACGGGAACTGAACGACTACATCCGGCAGTATATCGCCGACCATCGCTTTGGGGGCATACTGCTGTACGGCGAAAACAGCGCAGACGCGGAGCAGGTCCTGCGCCTGGTGGCGGACATGCAGTCGGCGAACCGGGCCGGCGGCGGCATTCCCATGCTGATCGCCATGGACCAGGAGGGCGGCACCGTCAGCCGGCTGGGGTTTGGCACCAGCGGCACCGGCAACATGACCATTACGGCGACCGGCGACCCTGAGAACGCCCGCGCCATGGGCAGGGTGTTCGGCGAGGAGATGGCCCTGCTGGGCATCAACGTCGATTTCGCGCCGGTGGTGGACATCAACGACAACCCGATCAACCCGATCATCGGCGTGCGCTCCTTCGGCGACGACGCGGCCGTCGTGGCCGAGTACGGCTGTGCCTTCATGGAGGGATTGCAGGATACGAACACCATCGTCAGCCTGAAGCACTTTCCGGGCCACGGCAACACCGACATCGATAGCCATACGGGCCTGCCGCTGGTGAACCGCAGCCGCGACGAGCTGATGGCCAACGAGCTGGTGCCCTTCAAGGCGGCTATCGACGCCGGCGCCGACATGGTGATGACCGCCCACATCCAATATCCCCAGTTGGAGACGCAGACCTATAAATCCATCACCACCGGCGGGCAGGTGTACATCCCCGCCACGATGAGCCGCGCGATACTCAACGACCTGCTGAGGGGGGAGCTGGGCTTCGACGGCGTGATCGTGTCCGACGCGCTGGATATGAAGTCCATCAGTGACAATTACGCCATGGAGGACGTGCTGGCCATGGCCATCAATGCCGGCGTGGACATGCTGATCATGCCCGCCATGTGGGAGGCGGACATGATGAATCGGATCGACGCCATGCTGACCCGGGCCGTCGAGATGGCGGAGGCGGGCGCCATCGACCGCGACAGGATCGACGCTTCCGTTCGCCGCATACTGGTCCTCAAGGAAAAGTACGGCCTGCTGGAAAAGAAGGATTTCACCGTCACCGACGAGGCCGTCGCCGCCGCCGTGGCGGGCTGCGGCAGCGCCGAGCACCGCAAGGTGGCCTGGGACATCGCCTGCGAGGCGCTGACCCTGCTGAAAAACGAAAACGCCGCGTTTCCACTGTCCGTGCAGCCGGGGGAGAAGACGCTGGTTCTGTTCACCGCCGCCAGCCGCGCTGGCGCGGCAGAGCTTTCCCGGAGGCTGCTCAGCGAGACGGGCGCGCTGCCCGAGGGAGCGACCCTGGAGGGCATGACCATCGAGCCGGACAGCGCCGAGGCCTGCATGGCCGCGGCGAAGGAAGCGGACCACGTGCTGATCGTCAGCCGCGCGTGGTCGTCGGGTTCCCTTGACCCCGCCACGAAGGACGGCTTCCCGGTGGGCGTCGCCAACCGGGTGATCGACGAGCTGCACGCCGCCGGGAAGACCGCCATCGTCATCAGCTGCCAGCTGCCCTATGACGCCGCCTGCTATCCCGAGGCGGACGCCATACTGCTGACCTACGGCTCCGGCCCGATGAAGGCTGCCCCGACCCAGGAATCCGGCGAGGGCAGCGCCTGGGTGCCCGATTTGCCGGCCGGCATCTGCGCCGCCTTCGGGGCGGTGGAGCAGCCGAGCGGACGACTGCCGGTGAACCTGCCGAAGCTGGACGGCGATTACCATTTAACCGACGAGATCCTCTATACCCGGCAGGTCGAGCCTGCCGCTGCGGAAGACGATGTGATCCAGCCGGCGGCGTGAGGGGAGCCTTAACGATGAACAAGCTGATTGTGATCGAGGGTCTGGACGGGTCCGGCAAGGCGACCCAGGCCAGGCGGCTGGCCGCCGACCTCTCCGGGCGGGGAATTGCCGTCCGGGAGGTCAGCTTCCCCGACTATGACAGTCCCAGCAGCGCGCTGGTGAAGATGTACCTGGCGGGTCAGTTCGGCGGCAAACCCTCTGACGTGAACGCCTATGCGGCCTCGACCTTCTACGCGGTGGATCGCTACGCCTCCTTCATGAAGGATTGGCGGCAGGATTACACCGCGGGCGTCGTGATCGCCGACCGCTATACCACCAGCAACGCCATCCATCAGTGCAGCAAGCTGGAGCCGGACGAGTGGGACGGGTTTCTGGAGTGGCTGTTCGACTTTGAATACCTGAAGATGGGCATTCCCGGCCCGGACCTGGTGGTCTACCTGCGCGTCGCCCCGGAGGTTTCCCAGTCGCTGATGCTGTCCAGATACGGTGGGCATGAGGAGCGACGGGACATCCACGAAAAGGACATGGCCTACCTGCGGCGCTGCCAGAGCGCGGCGGATTACTGCGCGCGGCGGCTGGGATGGAAGGTCGTGGAGTGCTGCGAGGCCGGGCGTATGCGCGACATCGAATCGATACAGCGGGATATCCGGCGATTCGCTGAGCCCCTGATCGGCGGCTGAATTGCCATGTCGATCCTTTAAGGTGACGTGAAAGCGATTGCAGAAGGCCGACGCCAAGCGTATAATCCTCCGCGAAAAGGTATCAGAGTGCGGGCGCATCCCGCACGGGTTTTCATACCAATGAGATCGAAGCCCCGGCATTGGAAACAGAGACACGATGTCAATTAATCATACATCCATGATAAACAGAGAGAACAAGGCTTATAAAAAGGCAATGCTGGCGCTGGAAACGCTTTTTCTGGCGCTGGCTGGCATTTTTCTGATCTACAGGATCTCCAGATCGACGACCTTTCATCTGCATTGGCCGTCCCACTTCGAGAGCTTCCTGATGTGGAGCCTGACGGTGACCGCGCTCGTCCGCCTGTTGGGCATGGGGCTTCGCCGCTGGGAGACGCCTGTTGCCGTTGCGCTTGTGATGGTCTACGGGGCGGTCTATCGCGTCGGCGGCTTTTCGTTCTTATGGTTCCTGGCCGCCTTTACCGTAGGTTTCATTGGAATCGATTATCGGAAGATACTCAGGATGTACCTGTTGACGGCAGGCGTATTCTATGTCGTGACGATCCTGGCGGGCCAGTTGGGAGTCATCTCAAACCTCGTGTTCGCCAGGGAGGGACGGGGTGTGAGAAGCGCCTGGGGCATGAGCTACTACACGGATTTCGCCTCTCTCGGTCTGTTCATCGTCATGTGGCTATGGGTAGCCTGCCGTAGGCTGCCGGGCTGGGCGATGCTGGTATTCTGCGGGATCTATGCGCTGCTGCCCGTTTTCATCGCCCGCAGCGTCACCAGTACGATCTGCGCGGCAATGCTCATCTGCGGGATACTGTATCTGGGCATTGAACGCCGGTGGATCGACAAAAGGCCTTCCCTTCGCCGGATCAAGAGGATTCCTGATTTGCTGGCCATGTATGGCTTTCCGCTGCTGGCGGCGGTCATGTTCGCCATGATGCTGCTCTACGCCAGGCAGACCGGTATTGGATTGAGGCTGAACAATGTGTTGACCGATCGGCTTCGCCACAGCGTGGATGCTTGGCGAAACTACGGCGTAAAACCTTTCGGCACGCCCTTCAAGCAGAACGGTCTCGGCTTCTCCACGTTCCCCACCAGCGCCTATAACTTCGTGGACAGCACCTATCCACTTGTGCTGCTGCGCTACGGCTGGGTGACCTTCCTGGCGCTGTGCCTGTCCTGGGTCATGACAGCGAGAAGGGTCAGCCGAAGCGGCGACCGGCGGTTGCTGCTGGTCATGGCCATCATCGCGGTCCACTCGTTTGCGGAGCACCATTTCATCGACAGCCACTTCAACATCCTGGTGGCGATGCCCCTGGCGTCCTTCGCGCCTGCCCTCGGGGAGGGCCGGGAGGCCACTGGGGCGGAGGAACGGGCCCAAAAAGCCTACATGATTGCCTGGACAGTCACGGGGCTGATGCTGGCGATCGGCGCGATCATCGCGGGGCCCGCGCTGCTGTCAAGGCTGAAAACCGTGCTGGAGCTTCTGCACTACGGCCACGATTCCCACGTCCTTCGCCTGATCCTAGTGATCGTGGCGCTGCTGTTCGGCCTCGACCTCACGGCCTGGGCGTCGAACCGCCTCGTCTGGGCGGCGCTGGACCACAAAGGGATGCGTGGATGCATCCCGACGGTCGCAGTCCTGCTGGCGTGCGCGGTCATGGGGACCGGCGCGTGGCTGTTCGCGGACAGGCGCATCGACAAATCTATCGAAGCATACTCAGATATGATCGAATCAGACCGGCGCGCGCTGGAGATCGCCGTCAGGGCTGGAACCGGGAGGGTATATTCAGGCGTGCTGCCGGAGCTCTATGTCCGGGCAATCGACGGCATGGACCGCGCGGCGTTCTTTGAGGACGATCTGTCCAGGCTGCGCGGCAATACTGTCCTTCTGCCGACGGATACGGAGCGCGACGTGTTTATCGACAACGGCTTTTTGTACGTCCCCGTCTCTGAACGCCATGCCCTCTATACCGGCGACCCGGCGGTCGCGGAGGCCCTGACCGGGGCAGGCTACCACTGTACGGGCTATTACAGCAGCCCCCGGGAGATCGACCTGGAAGAAGTGGCCGCGCTGAACGGGCTGGATTACGATACAGCGATCGGTCTTCGGCTGTCCGGAACTCAGGGCGAGATGAACCAGGGTCCCTGGCAGAACCTCTACACCGGGCACTATACCGCGACCTGGACGCTGGCCCTGCCGGATGGCGCGGACCTACCGGAGGGAAAGGTTTGTACGCTGAGCATCACGTCCTTCAAGGGCGAAACCATCGTTATCGAGAAGGAAATCGATGCAGACGCCTTTGACGCGGAGGGTCGGTTGACCTATTCCATGCCGTTTTATATCACCGACAGCAGGAATGTGGCCTTTGAAGCGCGGACTAAGGCTGGCACGGCTGTGAATATCGAGGCGATCAGCTTTGCCCGCACCCCGCAATACGATGTGCATACACTATACGACGATCAATTGAAAAAGATCCGCACGGAATACTATGACGCGAACGGAGCGCCTGTGCTCCGCAAGGAGGGATGGTTTGCCTGCGAATTCGGCTATGACCGGAACGGAAACAACGACCGGGTACGCTTCTATGACGCCGATGGCGCCCTGACGTTGACGACTGACGGCTATGCCGAGCGGCGGTATGCGTTTAACGCGCTGGGGCAGGTCGTCCGCGAGGAATACTATGATGCGCAGGGGCGGCCCGTGGAAAGCGCGAAGGGCTATGCCGCGGTGGAGTACGATTACGACACAGCCGGCCAGGTCGTGAACACGCGGTGCTATGATCGGGACGGCGCGGCGATCGGGGAGCCGAACGCCGGTTGACCCGGCGCATGACGCTTGGAAAAAAGAGCGAACCCATCGGAAGATGCCGGTGGGTTCGTTCTTTTCTAAAGAATTGCCGCGCAAACAGGGAGTGCCGCCGTGTTGTGCGGCAGTTCCTTGGCCCGTATCAGCCGGGCTGCTTGCCGATGTAGGCCAGGATGCCGCCGTCGACGTACAGCACGTGGCCGTTGACGAAGTTGGAGGCGTCGGAGGCCAGGAACACGGCCGGTCCCATCAGGTCCTCGGTGGTGCCCCAGCGGGCCGCGGGGGTCTTGGCCACGATGAACTGATCGAAGGGATGCCGGCTGCCGTCGGGCTGGCGCTCGCGCAACGGCGCGGTCTGGGGCGTGGCGATGTAGCCCGGGCCGATGCCGTTGCACTGGATGTTGTGCTCGCCGTACTCGGAGCAGATGTTCCGGGTCAGCATCTTCAGGCCGCCCTTGGCCGCCGCGTAGGCGGACACGGTCTCGCGGCCCAGCTCGCTCATCATCGAGCAGATGTTGATGATCTTGCCGTGGCCCTTCTTGATCATCGAGGGGATGACGGCCTTGGCCACGATGAAGGGGGCGACTAGGTCCACGTTGATGACCTTGGCGAACTCCTCGGCGGGCATGTCGCACATGGGGATGCGGCGGATGATGCCGGCGTTGTTGACCAGGATGTCCACCAC
>JAZSAA010000240.1:0-2034 GCA_045601625.1 Clostridia bacterium
GGCCACAAGGGCGCCAAGGCCCGCTCCGGCGGCGGCAAGCGGCCCGGATTCGAGGGTGGCCAGATGCCCCTGACCATGCGCCTGCCCAAGCGTGGCTTCACGAACAAGTGGCGCGTGGAATACGCGACGGTGAACGTCGATCGCCTCAACATCTTCGAGGACGGCGCCACCGTCACCCCCGTCGAGCTGGTGGAATCCGGCATCCTGAAGAACGTCCAGGATGGCGTGAAGATCCTCGGCAATGGTGAAATCACTAAAAATCTCACGGTCAAGGCGACGAAGTTCACCGAGAGCGCGAAGAAAAAGATCGAGGCGGCAGGCGGGAAAGTAGAGGTGTTCTGATATGCTTGAGACATTGAAGAACGCCTGGAAGATCGCCGATCTTCGCAAGAAGATACTGTACACGCTGGGCATGCTGCTGATCTACCGGCTGCTGTGCTACGTGCCCACCCCGGGCGTGGACACCAGCCTGATCGCGTCGGCGCTCGAGCGCTACAGCCTGCTGGGCTTCATCAATTCGATGACCGGCTCCGACCTCTCCAACTACACCATCATGGCCATGGGCATCACCCCGTACATCAACGCGAGCATCATCATGCAGCTGCTGTGCGTGGCGATCCCGAAGCTGGAAGAGCTGCAGAAGGAGGGCGAGGAGGGCCGCAAGAAGATCGCCCAGATCACCCGCTACGTCACCGTGGGCCTCGGCTTCATCCAGGCCATCGCGCTGACCATCGGCCTGCACGCCAACGCCACCAACGGCTTCCTGGGCCTGATGACCATCGGCTTCTGCCTGGCCGCCGGCACCGCGATTGCCATGTGGATGGGCGAGCGCATCACCGAGAACGGCATCGGCAACGGCATTTCCCTGCTGATCTTCGCCGGCATCATCTCGAACCTGGCCCGCAGCGTGGGCACCAACGTCGTCAACATCTTCAGCCATCCCGAGGCCGTCAGCATTCCCGCTGTCATCGCTTCCGTGGTCGTGTTCGTCATCCTGGTGGTGGGCATCGTGCTGGTGGACCTGGCCGAGCGCCGCATCCGCATCCAGTATGCCAAGCGCATGGTCGGCCGCAAGATGTACGGCGGCCAGAGCACCCACATTCCGCTGAAGCTGAACGCCTCCGGCGTGCTGCCGCTGATCTTCGCCAACGCGATCATGCAGTTCCCGGCCACCATACTGGCGTTCTTCCCGAACTCCGCCGCCAACCAGTGGTGGACGACCCACGTCAGCTCCACCCACCTGCTCTACCAGGTGATCTTCGCGCTGATGATCTTCGGGTTCACCTTCTTCTATTCTGAGATTTCCTTCAATCCCGTGGAGATTGCCAAGAACATCCAGAATAACGGCGGCATGATCCCCGGCATTCGCCAGGGCAAGCCCACCAGCGACTATATCAAGAAGATCACCCACCGCATCACCATGTTCGGCGCCATCTACCTGGCGGTGCTGGCCGTCATCCCCATGATCATCTACGCGATCGCCGGCGTGAGCCTGCCCTTTGCGGCGTCTTCGCTGCTGATCGCCGTCAGCGTGGCGATGGAGACCATGCGCGAGCTGGAGAGCCAGATGCTGATGCGCCACTACAAGGGGTTCCTGAACTAATCCCCTGGAGGAAACCATATGAAACTGATCTTTCTGGGCCCTCCCGGAGCCGGTAAGGGCACACAGGCAGCCGGTGTGAGCGCCCACCTGGGCGTGCCGCACATCTCCACGGGCGACATGTTCCGCTCGGCCATTCAGAACCAGACCCCCACGGGCCTGGAGGCCAAGCGCTACATCGACGCCGGTGAACTGGTCCCCGACAGCGTGACCATCGCGATGGTGAAGGAACGCCTGAGCATGGACGACTGCAAGCCGGGTTACCTGTTGGATGGTTTTCCCCGCACGGTGGAACAGGCGATTGCGCTGGACGGCATCAGCGCGCCCGACGCCGTAGTGGATATCGACGTGCCCGATGAGCGGCTTCTCAGCCGCCTCACCGGGCGGCGGATCTGTGGCAAGTGCCAGGGCACCTTCCACATTTCCAAGCTGGC
>JAZSAA010000241.1:0-6697 GCA_045601625.1 Clostridia bacterium
ATGAAGGGATGGGTGACGACGGGTATGAAGCGCGTATACATAACCACGATCGTGACGGCCCTGCTGGTGGTCGCGGCGTTCAGCATGGTGTATTCCGTGTGGGACGGCTCCGCCCGGCTGGACGCCCTGAAGGTGGGCTTCATCTATGAAAACGACGAGAGCACGCCCTACACCTACAACTTCATGCTGGCCCAGGAGACCCTGGAGGCCAGCCTGCCCGGGCGGGTGAAGGTCTACGCCCACACCAACGTGCCCGAGGACGAGTGTGCCGACCCGATCCACGCGCTGGTGCAGGAGGGCTGCTCGATCATCTTTACCAACAACTACTCCGACCAGTTCCTGGAGGCGGCCCGCCAGTACCCCGGCGTGCAGTTCTGCCAGACCTCCTACAACGCCGGGAATCACACCGACACCCCGGCGAACTACCACACCTTCAACGGCGCGATCTACCAGGCCCGCAACGTCAGCGGCATCGCCGCGGGGCTGAAGCTGCGGGACATGATCGACAACCGGATCATCGACGCCGACCAGGCGCTGGTGGGCTACGTGGGGGCCTATCCCTCGGTGGAGGTGGTCTCCGGCTTCACGGCGTTCCTGCTGGGGGTGCGCTCGGTGGCCCCGGAGGCGACCATGCGCGTGCGCTATACCCACGCCTGGAGCAGCTACAGCAGGGAAAAGGCCTGCGCCAGGGCGCTGATCGACGAGGGCTGCGTGGTCATCGGCCAGCACACCGACACCATCGGCCCCGCCATGGCCTGCGAGGAGGTCAAGGGCAGCCGGCCCCTGGTCCACGTGGGCTACAACCAGAGCATGGTGGACATCGCCCCGTCCACGTCGCTGGTGGGCACCCGCGTCAACTGGGCCCCCTACGTGGTGGGCGCGGTGGAGGCGCTGCTGGAGGGTCGGGAGATCGAAAAGCACGTGCCCGGCGCCGTCTTCGGCAACGACATGTGCGCCGGCTTCGACCAGGGCTGGGTGGAGCTGACCGAGCTGAACCGCCAGCTGGCCCCCTACGGCGCGGAGGAGAAGCTGGACAAGGCCATCGACGCCCTGCGCAAGGGCACGCTGGAGGTGTTCAGGGGGAACTACGTGGGCGTCGACCCCGACAACCCCGACGACACCGTCGACCTGAGCCGGGGCTACCGGGAAAACGCCGACAGCTCCTGGCCCACGTTCCACTACGTGCTGAAGGACGTCATCACGGTGGAATGACAAAGCCGCAGTCGCGCGCCGGACATGCGCAAACGGAGGAATGGAATGGCAAGGCTTACGGTGAAGCGCCTGGTCGCAGCGCTGCTGGCGCTGGTGCTGCTCGCGGGGCTCGGCGTCAGGAGGGAGCAGGAGCGCGACGACGGCCTTCCCGTGGTGACCGTCACGGTGAAATCCCTGGAGGACTGGAAGTACAAGACCGATGTCCGCAAGGGGACGCTGACCTACCGGGACGACAGTACGGGCGTGCGCTTCACCATGCCGATCACCATTCATATACAGGGCGGGTCCAGCGCCCATCAGGCAAAGAAGAATTACACCGTCAAGCTGAACCGGAAGGTGGAAATGCGCGAGGGCTGGGGGGCCCACAGGAAGTACTGCCTGAAGGCGAACTACATCGATCCCACCCACGCCTCGAACATCGTTTCCGCCCGCCTGGCCGGCCAGATGAACCGCCGGTACGGCCTGTTTGAAGGCGCGCCCAACGCGGGGGCCGTGGACGGGTTTCCCGTGTGGGTGGTGCTGAACGGCAGGTCCATGGGCCTGTATACCTGGAATATCCCAAAGAGCGACTGGATGCTCGGGATGGACGAGGACGACGAGAACGCTGAAAATGAACTCGCGGTGTTCGGCAAGAGCTGGGCGGACTGCGTGCGCTTCAGGGACGAAACGGTCGATTACGAAAAGGGCTGGTGCTTCGAGGTCGGTGAGGCGACCGGGGAGAACAAGGCCAGATTTGAGCGCCTGTACCGGTTTGTCAGGGACGCCTCGGACGAGGAATTCCGGGCCAACGCCGACCGGTATCTGGACCTGGACGCCTGCTTCAACTACTATTGCTTTATCTGCGTGGGCTACGCGGAGGACAACACCGCCAAAAATGCCCTACTGGTGACCTATGACGGGCTGCATTGGGCGCCGACCCTGTACGACCTGGATTCCCTCTGGGGCGTCGACTCCAGTGGCACCGGACTGTATGAAGACAGCGGCCATTTCACCGTCAGGCACCTGATCAATTGCAGCGGCCTCTTCGGCCGGATCAGGGACTGCTTCCCCGACGAGGTGCGGGCGAGATACGCCGAGCTTCGCCAATACCCCCTTTCCAGGGAGAACATTCACGCGGAGTTTGAGAAATTCCGGGCGGAGGTTCCCGAAAGCTGTTATGAAGAGGACCACAAGCTGTGGAACGGGGAGGACGAACACATCCGGACCTATGAGCTCACCTACGACCTGCTTGACGGCTACCTGCCTGCCGTGGACGAGGCCTTTGGCTATGTGGAAGAAGAACCGCCGGAGGCTGCGGGCGGCGCGTGAGGCGTTATTTAACCTTGCCGCGGCTTGACAATACCCCCGGGGGGTGTTATACTGTTCCCATAAAATACCGGGAAGGGGTATAAGGATGACCAATGAAATGAACGCCGACGCCCGGCAGGAGGGCATCTATCAGCAGGCAAAGGACAAATTCCTGCACTATGCCGGGGCGGAGGACCTGCGCCAGGCGGAGGCGCTGTTCCGTGAAATCGGTGAATACAGGCAGTCCGCGGCCTATATCGAAAAGTGCGAGACGCTGCTTTCCCATATGCCGGGCTGCACGGTGACCTTCGGCAGCTTCGGGGGTGAGCCCATCCGCTGGCGGATCGTAGACCAGCGGGGCAAGATGCGCCTGCTGCTGGCCGAGGACATCGTCACCCGCCGCTGCTACCACCGCACCACGCTGGAGGACGCCACCTGGTCGGACTGCTCGCTGCGCAAGTGGCTGAACAAGGATTTCCTGGAGAGCGCCTTCACCCCCGCGGAGCGGATGAAGATCGTTCCCAACAAGCTGAAGAACCTGCGCAACCGCAAGTTCTACACCCAGGGCGGCCCGGACACCATGGACCGGGTGCACATCCCCGGCGTGGAGGAGATCGAGCGCTACCTGCCCGACCCGGCCGACCGCGCGGGCAAGGAATGGTGGTGGCTGCGCTGCCCCGGCAGCAACCTGTTCAGCACCGTGGCCGTGTACGACGACGGCACCATCTACGAAAACGGCATACACATCGACTACGAGGGCGGCGGCGTAAGGCCCGCGGTGTGGGTACTGCTGAAAGTTTGAGGCGGGGATGGGCAAATTCTGATTTATCGAGCAGGGCTCGATAAATCAGAATTTGAGTATTTAGTATTTAGTGGTTAGTATTTAGTGGTGGTGCAAATCCCTACGGGATTTGTTTGATTATAAGGAAACGGCAGTGGTTTCAACGTTTCTCGATTCTTTGAATCAAAAGAAATCCGCAAGGATTTCCTCCTCCACTAACCACTAAATGCTAAATACTAAATACTGAATTCTGATTTGTCGCTCCGCGACAAATCAGAATTTATCGTTCCTTTAAATCTCAAACAACCTATTGACATACTGGGCAAATCGTCATATACTCTTGGCAGAGGAGGCGCGGGCTATGGCATGGAACCGTTCCTATGTCGCATACGCTCTGATGTGTTGCCGCAGGGCTTGTTTTGTCATGTCTGCGCGCCGATGATGCCTTATCGTCCATGAAGATTGCAGCGGCCGCGGGCCGCTGTTTTTTCGTGGGACAAGGGGGAATAACGTGGATACGTCCTTTATGGTGAAATTCCTGCCCATGTACGTCAGGGCCGCGGGGCTGACGCTGCGGCTGGGCGTGGCGGGCATACTGCTGTCGCTGGCGGTGGGGGCGCTGTGCTGCATGGCGCGGCACTTCCGGGTGCCGGTGCTGGACCGGGTGACCGCGGTGTATATCGAGCTGGCCCGGAACACGCCGCTGCTGGTGCAGCTGTTCTTCCTGTACTTCGGCCTGCCGAAGGTGGGCGTGAAGCTGGACGCCGAGACCTGCGCCGTCGTCGGGCTCACGTTCCTGGGCGGGGCCTACATGGCCGAGTCGCTGCGCAGCGGCCTGGAGTCGGTGGACCGGGCCCAGCTGGAATCGGGCATGTGCATCGGGCTGACCCCCATGCAGAACCTGCGCTATGTGATCCTGCCCCAGGGCCTGGCCACGGCCATCCCCTCCATCGGCGCGAACGCGGTGTTCCTGATCAAGGAGACCAGCGTGTTCAGCGCGGTGGCGCTGGCGGACCTGATGTACGTGGCCAAGGACCTGATCGGCATGTACTACAAGACGGACGAGGCGCTGCTGATGCTGACGCTGGCGTACCTGACGCTGCTGCTGCCGGTTTCGATCGCGTTTACGCTGCTGGAGAGGAGGTTGCGCCATGCGGGATTTGGCGGTGCTGTTTAAGGGCAACAACCCGGCCCGGCTGCTGGGCGGCCTGGGCGTGACGCTGGAGCTGTCGCTGGTGTCGGTGATCCTGTCGGTGGCCCTGGGGCTGCTGGTGGGGGTGCTGATGACCCTGAAAAACCCGGTGGTGCGGGTGGTGACGCGGCTGTGGCTGGAGACCGTGCGCATCGTGCCCCAGCTGGTGCTGCTGTTCCTGGTGTACTTCGGCATGGCGAAGGCCTTCAACCTCCAGATGTCCGGCGAGACGGCGGCGGTGATCGTGTTCACCTTCTGGGGCGCGGGGGAAATGGGCGACCTGGTGCGCGGGGCCATCACCTCGATCCCCGTCCACCAGCGGGAGAGCGGCGCGGCCCTGGGGCTGACCCAGGGGCAGGTCTGGCGCTGCGTGCTGCTGCCCCAGGCGGCCCGGCGGCTGGTGCCCCAGGCCATCAACCTGGCCACCCGCATGATCAAGACCACCTCGCTGGTGATGCTCATCGGCGTGGTGGAAGTGCTGAAGGTGGGCAGCCAGATCATCGACGCCGCCCGCTACGACGCCCCCCAGGGCGCGGTGTGGGTCTACGGCGCGGTGTTCCTGCTGTACTTCCTGGCCTGTTGGCCGGTGTCGCTGCTGGCCAGGCATCTGGAGAAGCGGTGGGCGTGTTAGGGGGCGGCGGTAGATCCTTCGACTTCGCTGGCGCTCCACTGAGGATGACAGGCTTTGCTGTTGTCATTCTGAGCGGAGGCGAAGCCGGAGTCGAAGAATCTGCATCCTTTTGAACAGCGATGGACGAGGAGACAATATGAGCAACAATGTCCTTGAGATCAGGAACCTGAAAAAGAGCTTCGACGCCAACGGCGTGCTGGACGGCATCTCCCTGGCCATGAAGGACGGGGAGGTGGTGGTGGTGGTCGGGCCCAGCGGCTGCGGCAAGAGCACGCTGCTGCGCTGCGTCAACGGGCTGGAGACCCCGGACAGCGGCGAGATCCTGCTGGACGGCGCGCCCATCTCCGGCATGGACATGGTGCAGGTGCGCCGCCAGATCGGCATGGTGTTCCAGAGCTACGACCTCTTTCCCCACATGGACGTGCTGGGCAACCTGTCCCTGGGCCCGGTGAAGGCCCTGAAGCGGAACAAGGAGGAAGTGGAGGCCGAGGCCGTTAAGGCGCTTGACCGCGTGGGTCTCGCGGACAGGCTGCACGCCCTGCCCCGGCAGCTTTCCGGCGGCCAGAAGCAGCGCGTGGCCCTGGTGCGGGCCATGCTGATGAAGCCGAGGCTGCTGCTGCTGGACGAGATCACCGCCGCCCTGGACCCGGAGATGGTCCGGGAGGTGCTGAACGTGGTGCTGGACCTGGCCCGGGACGGCCTGACCATGCTGATCGTGACCCACGAGATGCGCTTCGCTGAGGCCGTGGCCGACCGGGTGCTGTTCCTGGAGGGCGGCAGCGTGGTGGAGGAGGGCAGGCCCGCCGATTTCTTCCACCATCCCCAGACCCAGCGCGCCAGGGCGTTCCTGGACACCTTTGAATTCGATACGGTTAAAAAAGCGTAAACCCCTTGACAGGCGATCGAACGGGATATATAATGCTATCAATCCGATAGACATTGAAGGGAGGCGCCCGCCATGTTCCGCGACATGAACCGCAACTGCATGTGTTGTATGTGCCGGGGGCGCCATCCAATGCCCTGTCGGCCGTCTTAGCGTGCAACTGCGAAGGCGGGAAACGGCGGGCCGGATTGGATGCGCAGATCGTCCAATCCGGCCCGTTGTTTTATGCTTGAACAACCCATCAAAACCCAACGACATAATGAAAAGGAGCGAAAACCATGAAGAAGCTGTTTGCGTTGATCCTGTCCCTGATCCTGGTGCTGTCCCTCGCCACCGGCGCGCTGGCCGACGCCAAGGCGCGCAACCTCGATGAAATCAAGGAGAGCGGCAAGCTGGTCATCGGCGTGTTCCCCGACAAGAAGCCCTTTGGCTACGTGGACGAGTACGGCGAGTACCAGGGCTACGACGTCTACTTCGCCCGCCGCCTGGCCGAAGACCTGGGCGTGGAGCTGGAGCTGGTGAGCGTGGACGCGCCGAACCGGGTGGAGTACCTGACCAGCGCCAAGGTGGACATCATACTGGCCAACTTTACCGTCACCCCCGAGCGGGCCGAGGTGGTGGACTTCGCGCTGCCCTACATGAAGGTGGCCCTGGGCGTGGTCAGCCCCGACGCCGCGCTGATCACCTCGATCGAGGACCTGCGGGGCAAGC
>JAZSAA010000242.1:0-2538 GCA_045601625.1 Clostridia bacterium
GGAAACGGCAGAGGTTTCAACGTTTCTCGATTCTTTGAATCAAAAGAAATCCGCAAGGATTTCCTCCTCCACTAACCACTAAATGCTAAATACTAAATACTGAATTCTGATTTGTCGCCTCAGCGACAAATCAGAATTTGCCAATCCCGCCATGACTTCTTAGCGAGGTGCATCATGAACCAGATGATCGAATTCAACGTCCCGGACGGCCTGTATCGCCTGGAGGCCGTGCTGCCGGGAGTTATCCGCGTGGTCCACACGAAGGAGGCGGCCGTCGCCGCGCCTTCGATGCTGCTGCAGGCCCCGGAGCTGCCTGATAACGCCGGGGACTTCGCCGACTGCGGGCAGGACGGGACGCGCGTCTGGCTGCGCTCGGGCCGCCTGCTTGCGGAGTACGACCGCGCGTCCGGCCGCCTGACCTGGCGCGGCGCGGATACCGGCGAGATCCTGTTGAAGGAGGCCGGGCATCTGCTCGCGGCCCAGGACGTGATCCGCTACACCACCGGCGGCGAGGCCCCGGTGATCGAACGGGTTCGGACCGTGGACGGCGAACGCAATTTCATCAGGAACCTGAAGCCCGTGGTGGACCGCCGGGCCTGGCGGGCCCGGCTGTGCTTCGACTTCGCCCCGGACGAGGGTATCTACGGCCTGGGCCAGGGGGAAGAGGGCACCTGGAACAACCGCCGCCAGAACCGCTACATGTACCAGCACAACATGCGCATTCCCATGCCCTTCTTCCTGTCCGACCAGGGCTACGGCGTGCTGGTGGACTGCGGCAGCCTGATGACCTTCCAGGACGACGCCGAGGGCAGCTACCTGTTTCTGGATACCGTTCCCCAGCTGGACTACTATGTCATCACCGGCGACGAGGGCATCGAAAATCCCTTTGACGCCATCATCGACGGCCTGCGGCGGCTGACCGGCCGCGCGCCGCTGCTGCCAAAGTGGGCTTTCGGCTACGTCCAGTCCAAGGAGCGCTACCGCACGGCGAAGGAGCTGGCCGACGTGGTACGCCATTACCGCGAGCTGGGCGTGCCGCTGGACTGCGTGGTGCAGGACTGGCACACCTGGCGGGAGAACCGCTGGGGCGAAAAGCGGGTAGACCCCGGGCGCTTCGGCGACCTGCGGACGCGCATGGACGAAATCCACGCGATGCACGCCCACGCCATGGTCTCCGTCTGGCCCAACATGAACGAGGGCACCGTGGACTGCGACCAGTTCAACGAAAGGGGCTGGCTGCTGAACGACCTGTCCACCTACGACGCCTTCAACCCCGAAGCCCGGGCGCTGTACTGGCGGCAGGCGAAGGCCGAGCTGTTCGACGGCGGCTTCGACGCCTGGTGGTGCGACTCCACCGAGCCCTTCTCCGGCCCGGACTGGGGCGGCGAGTTCCGGCGGGAGCCCTGGGAGCGCTTCCGGATGGTGGGTGACGAGCACAAGCGGTTCCTCGACCCCGCCCAGGCCAACCTGTACGCTATGGTCCACGCCCAGGGCATCTATGAGAACCAGCGCAAGGACGCCCCGAACAAGCGGGTGCTGAACCTGACCCGCTCGGGCTGGATCGGCAGCCAGCGCTACGGCGCGGTGCTGTGGTCCGGCGACATCTCCGCCCGCTGGGACGTGATGAGGAAGCAGATCGCCGAGGGGCTAAGCATGGCCGCAAGCGGCTATCCCTGGTGGACGCTGGACATCGGCGGCTTCTTTGTGGTGCGGGAAAACTGGCGGGGCCGGGGCTGCAACAGCGAGAACGACCCCACCCCCAAGTGGTTCTGGCAGGGCGACTACGAGCAGGGCGTCAACGACCTGGGCTATCGGGAGCTGTACGTGCGCTGGCTGCAGTTCGGCTGCTTCCTGCCCATGTTCCGAAGCCACGGCACCGACACGCCCCGGGAGATCTGGAACTTCGGCAAGCCCGGCGAGCCGTTCTACGACGCCATCGCGGCGGCGATCCGGCTGCGCTACCGGCTGATGCCCTACATCTACTCGCTGGCCGCGGGCGTCTGGCATAACAACGGCATGATGCTGCGCCCGCTGCTGTTCGACTTTCCCGGGGACAAGCGCGCCGCGGCCAACGCCGAGGCCTTCCTGCTGGGGCCGTCGCTGCTGGTCTGCCCGGTGACCGAGCCGATGCGCTACGGACGCAACAGCGAACCCCTGAACCGGCCCGAGCGCCGAACCTGCTACCTGCCCGCGGGGTGCGACTGGTACGACTTCTGGACCGGCGAGCGCTATGCCGGCGGCCGGGAGGTCACCGTAGACGCGCCGCTGGACAGGATTCCCCTGTTCGTCAAGGCCGGGGCGATCATCCCGATGGCCGAGGGCCTGCAATACGCCGACCAGAGGCCGGAGGGACCGATCCAGGTCCACGTCTGGCGCGGCGCGGACGGCGCCTTCGACCTGTACGACGACGCCGGCGACGGCTACGGCTACGAACAGGGCGAATACACCCTCGCCCGCCTTCGGTGGGACGACAAGGCAGCCGCCCTCACCCCGTCGGAGGGATTTGAGGTGCAGATACACGGCTGACGCGCGAAAGCG
>JAZSAA010000243.1:0-21026 GCA_045601625.1 Clostridia bacterium
AAGAATCCCAGGGTGTTCGTGCCCCAGCAGTTTGAAAACCCCAACAACACGCTGGCCCACAGGAAGGCCACGGCGCTGGAGATCATCGACCAGGTGGGCGGGCCGATCCACGGCTATTGCAGCGGCATCGGCACTGGCGGCACCCTCACCGGCATCGGCGAGGTGCTCCGGGAGAAGTACCCGGACGTGGAGATCTGGGCTGTGGAGCCGGAGAACGCGGCCATCCTCGCCGGCGGCACCATCGGAACCCACATCCAGATGGGCATCGGCGACGGCATCATCCCGGCCATACTGAACCGGGAGATCTACGACGACATCTACGTGGTCACCGACGCCGAGGCGACCGCCACCGCCTGCCGCCTGGCGAAGGAGGAGGGGCTGATGGTGGGCATCTCCTCGGGCACCAACGTGGCCGCCGCGCTGAAGCTGGCGAAGAAGCTGGGCCCCGGCAAGACGGTGGTCACGGTGCTGCCGGACACGGCGGAGAGGTACTATTCCACCCAGCTGTTCGGGGATTGACATATCGGATGGACGGTCCGGGCGCCGCCACTACAGGCATACAGGACGGCTTGCTATGAAGGGAAGATACGCATGAGGACGGTTGTGGCCAAGTTCGGCGGCACGTCGCTGGCCGACGCGGCGCAGTTTCAGAAGGTGCGGGACATCGTCCGGGCCGACCCGGCCCGCCGGTTCATCGTGGCCTCCGCGCCGGGCAAGCGCAGTCCGGAAGACGTGAAGGTGACGGACCTGCTGTTCTCCTGCTACGAAAAGGCCGCGGCGGGGGAGGATTTCTCTGTCGATCTGGACGCAGTGGGCGCGCGCTTGCGGGGCATCGTCGATGGCCTCGGACTGGATTTCCCGCTGGCGGACGAGCTTGACACCCTGCGCGAGCATCTGCGCCACGAGCCGCAGCGGGACTACGTGCTCAGCCGGGGGGAGTACCTGAATTCCCGGCTGCTGGCCGCGTACCTGGGCTTCACCTTCGTGGACCCGGAGTGGTGCGTGTGCTTCGACGTCACGGGACACCTGGACGCGGCGATGACCCACCGCACGCTGGGCGCGGCGCTGAGGCCCCTTCAGAACGCGGTGATCGCTGGGTTCTACGGCGCGGACATGGAAGGGCGCGTGCGCACGATGACCCGGGGCGGTTCGGACGTCACCGGCAGCCTGGCCGCCGCGGCCATCCGCGCCGACCTGTATGAGAACTGGACCGACGTCTCCGGCCTGCTGGCGGCGGACCCCCACATCGTCGAAGCCGCCAAGACCGTGAAGTACGTCAGCTACCGCGAGCTGCGCACGCTGTCCTATATGGGCGCGTCGGTGCTGCACACCGACGCCGTGCTGCCGGTCTCCGACCTGGACATCCCCATCAACATCCGCAACACCGATCACCCGGATGACGCCGGCACCACCATCGTGCGCAGGCTGCCCCACGGCGAGACGAAGTACCCCATCGTGGGCGTGGCCGGGCGCAAGGGGATGTCGGTGATCCAGGTGGAGAAGGTGATGGTCAGCGATGAATCCGGCTTTACCGCCGTGATGCTGGACATGCTGAAGAACCGCCGCCTGCCCTTTGAACAGTGCCTGACGGGCATCGACACCGTGACGCTGGTGATCCGAAGCGACCTTCTGGCTCCCTGCAGGGACGAGCTGTTCAACGAGATCCGGGAGAAGCTGAACCCGGATTACCTGGGGCTGACGGAGCATCTTTCGATGATCGCGGTCATCGGCGAGCGGGACACGGAATCCAGCGACGCCAACGTCCAGGTGCTCCACGCCCTGGCCCGGGCGGGCGTGCCCATCAACACCGCCAACCAGGGCGCGGGCAAGCTGAACCTGCTGGTGGGCGTGCCGGAGGACCGCTACGAGGAGGCCATACGGGCCATCTACGCCGCCATCGACGAGAGCCTGTGACCCTGCTTCAATTCGCCCGGACCGACGAGGCCGTCGGACCGGGCGAAGCGTTTTTTGTAGCGAAATCGGGGCGAATCCCGTTTTTTCCATTGTCGCGCTGGACAAATCCCGTCGATTATTGTATGATGGTACCACAATGGCGGATTGTGTGTAAACCAGCCTTCCACGGAGGTGTGTATAAATGAAGCGACGTATACTTGCGGGAATCGCGTTGTTCCTGATCATGGCGCTGCTGTCCGCGACGTTCGCGGCGGCCGACGCGCCGGAGACGCCGGAAGAGGATTTCGTGGAGATCGAGATCGAACAGGACGGGGAAGGGGAGGCCCTCGAAGCGGAAGGGCTGATCCTCGAGGACGAGACCGCGCCGACGGACGACCTGTCCGGGGATGCGCTCGCGCTGGACGGCCTGCTGGACCTGGACCTGGAGCTGTCGGAGGAAGCGCTGTCCGGGGAGACGGAGGAAGCCGCGCTGGCCCTGTCGTCCGACGGCGACACTGTGGAATCCAACGGGGAGGGGACGACCGAAAGCGTCACCGTCTCCGACGGCATGGACAATGACGAACTGTTCGAGGCCTGGATGAAGCAGAGGCTGCCGGGCATGACCCGGAGGCGCCTGCTTGCCGCCAGATTATCGGGCCGCGCCAGCCTGGACGGCATCAACCTCAAGCTGTACGACGCGCTGGTGCCGATGATCCGGGAGGTGGCAGAGGGGAGCCGAACCTCGACTAAGCTTATGGTTGATGACGCTGCTGCCGGACTGACTGATAGCTGGTGGACTGCGGAGCAGTTGGGGCTTGAAAGCTTGAATGACAGCAATCTGGGAACTAAGTTGTTGGAGAGTGAGGGGTTTGACCCAGACCCCCAAAATAGCCAAAATAGTACACAGAAGATCATGGGAGCTCTGTTGGTGGATTATCCTTATGAGCTTTATTGGTTTGACAAATTGACCGGTGGCATGTACTGGAGCTATAGTATCTCTAAAGCCGATGGAAAAGCCCGTCTTACGCACATGACCGCAAATATGGCTGTCTCTGTGGATTATTCCAAAACCGGGGAGCAAAAAACTTATGAGGTGAACAGCCTTCCAGAGAAGGTTACGAAGGCTGTCAATAACATCAATACGATCATTTCCGAGAATACAGGCAAGGATGATCTGCCGAAGCTGGAGACCTATGCCAACGAGATATGCCGCCTGGTGAAATACAACAGTGCCGCTGCGAGCGACAATTCTACTCCCTATGGCGACCCTTGGCAGCTGGTGTTCATATTCGACGGCGATAAAACAGACGATACGAATGTGGTCTGCGAAGGCTATTCAAAGGGCTTTAAGTATCTTTGCGACTTGAGCAGCTTCAAGGGTGACGTGTATTGCGAGCTGATGTCCGGCAGAATATCAGCGGGCAACCACATGTGGAACGCGGTGCACATGCCTGACGGGCGCAACTACCTGGTGGACCTGACCAACAGCGACGGTGGAGAGACGTGCAACAAGAAATACTTTCTGAAGGGATGCCAGACCCAGACAGGCAGTACAGTCACCTGTGGTACAGCTACCTATAGTTATGATGAAAAGGCCCTTACGACCTTCTCCGATGAAATGCGGACAATGTCCCCCGCGGACTACGGCAAGGGCTATGCCGTCAAGACCTCGGTGGAGCACGGTACGCTGACTGCGAGCCCGGAAAAGGCGGATGCCGGGGCGACTGTCACGCTGACGGTGACGCCGGATGACGGCTATGTGGCCACTGCGCCCACCGTGCTCAGCTTCGACAGCCAGAGCGTGAGCGTGCAGCAGGCGGGGGAGAACAAGTGGCAGTTCACCATGCCCTGCGGCGATGTGACCGTCTCGGCGGGTATGAACTACGTATACAGCGCCAGCGGCTATTCGGGTGTCTACGACGGCAATGGCCACGGCGTTACCGTGAACGCGGGGGAAGCCACCGTATCCTACGGCACCGCCAGGGGCGCGTATGACCTCTCCCAGAGCCCTACCTGGAAGGATGTGGGCACGCATACCGTTTACTTCCGCGTTCAGTCGGGCGGCGATGTATTGGCCCAGGGCGAGGCCGCGGTGGCCATCACCCCGAATACCGTGGGCCTGAACTGGTCGAACACGTCCTTCACCTACGACGGAAGTACCCACATTCCCACGGCCACGGCCACGGGCCTGGCTTCCGGCGACAGCTGCGCGGTCACGGTGTCCGGCGGGCAGAAGAACGCGGGCAGCCACACGGCCACGGCGACGGGCCTCTCCAACGGCAACTACGCGCTGCCGAAGTCCGCGACCTGCGGCTTTACCATCGCCCCCAGGACCGTGGGCCTGAACTGGTCGAACACGTCCTTCACCTACGACGGAAGCACCCACATTCCCACGGCCACGGCCACGGGCTTGGCCTCCGGCGACAGCTGCGCGGTCACGGTGTCCGGCGGGCAGAAGAACGCGGGCAGCCACACGGCCACGGCGACGGGCCTCTCCAACGGCAACTATGCGCTGCCGAAGTCCGCGACCTGCGCCTTTACCATCGCAAAGCGGACGGCGACGCTGGCGTGGAAGAATACTTCTGTGACATATAACGGCAAGGTCCAGTCGCCCTCCGCGACGGTGGGTAACCTGGCCTCCGGTGTCAGCTGCGCGGTCACGGTGTCCGGCGGACAGAAGAACGCGGGCAGCCACACGGCCAAGGCGACGGGGCTCTCCAACGGCAACTATGCGCTGCCGAAGTCCGCGACCTGCGCCTTCACCATCGCAAAGCGGACGGCGGACCTGGTGTGGGTGTCCACCGAGCTGCCCTACAGCGGCGGCGTGCAGGCACCCGAGGTGAAGGTGGGAAACCTGGCCGAGGGCGACGCCTGCGCGGTGACCGTGACCGGCGGCCATAAGGAGCGGGGCAGCTATACGGCGAAGGTCACCGGCCTGTCCAATGCCAACTATGCGCTGCCGGGGAGCCTGACGAAGGCGTATACCATCGTTCCGAAAACGGTGGGCCTGGTCTGGAGCAACACCAGCCTGGTCTACAACGGCAAGACCCAGCAGCCGAAGGTGACGCTCACGGGCGTGGCCCCCGGTGAGGTATGCAAGGTGACGATGACGGGTTCCCGCAAGAAGGCGGGCAAATACGTCGCCAGGGTCACCAAGCTGTCCAACCCCAACTACGCGCTGCCCGGCGTGCGCTCGGTGACCTGCACCATCGAAAAAAAGACGGTCAAGCTAAAGTGGTCCAAGACCCGGGTGAAATACAATAAGAAGGCTCAATCGCCCAAGGTGAAGGTCTCCGGGCTGGTCAAGGGCGACAAGTGCAAGGCGACGCTCAGCGGCGCGAAGAAGAAAAAGAAGGGGACCTATACGGTCAGAGTCTCCAAGCTCTCCAACTCAAATTACAAGCTGCCCGAAAATGCGTCGGTGAAATTTACGATCTACTGATACTTTTCTCAATTAAAATGTGAAGATCCTTCGCTTCGCTCAGGATGACACTATGAAGTCTGTCATCCTGAGCGGAGCGAAGCGGAGTCATGCCGCAGGCTTGCATCGCACAGGATCTTTTCTATCTCTTATTTGGGAATGGTATGATGTCATGGCATGACAGGGGGCTCTGGTCGTCCGTCGGACGGATGACCAGAGCCCCTGTGTTTTTTGACTTTTATCGGATCTCGTAGGCGTCGAAGCCCAGGAACGGCACGGAAAGCGCCATGCCCAGCAGGGGCTCGCCCGGCTGCCGCGTCACGTCGGCCACATAGCGCCTGGGAAACCACTCGCCGAACTGCTCCCGGGAGAGTATGCGCTCCAGGCCGTATTCCATGCGGGCGACCAGCTCGTCGTCCATGCCCGTAAGGATCACGCTGCGGCGCGGTCGCTCGTGCACGATCCGCCCGGTCAGGGCCGCACCGGGCACGGCGACGGCGAAGTGGTCCAGGCCCAGTATGTACAGGCGGCCCGCCTCCGCGCTGCCTGCGTCGAGAAACGGATAGGACGCGCCTGGCGCGGGCATCTCCCCGTCGGGCAATGCGTCAGGCCACAGGCCGGGCCGGGACAGGGTGTACGCCGCGTCCGTGGCGATTCGGATGCGCACCGGCGCGTCGGGCAGGGCGTCGTGGAACACCGCCAGCGTGTTATTGTCCCCGTGGAAGAAGGCGTATTCCGTGACGCCAGTGGCCGTGAAGTAGTAGCCGTTGAGGGTCATACAGACATCGCTCCTCCAAATCAATAGTTAAGTTTATTATACCACAGACCGGTTCAAATCACCATGTGTGACAGGACATTAATAAAAAATAAACATGTTCGTCTGAAATACACTTATTTCGCGCCGGACAAGTGGCACTTAACAGTATGGACATATTCTCTGCTTTATAGTATAATATTAATTGTGCAATAATTCGGGATTCGCGTTGCTGAAAACACGACAAAAGAGGTTGGTTAACATGCTGCGCAACAAGATGAGGGGCGTATCCATACGGAGCATCCACCTGCTGATGGCCCTGCTTCTGTTGATCATATCCGTACTGCTTCTGTTCGCCACCTTCAGGACCAAGGCCGGCTATTCCCGGATGCGGGAATACACCGGGAACTACATCCTCTGGGAGCGGGACGCCGACAAGCTGCAAATGGCGTCGGACTACCTCACCGAGCAGGCGCGCTGCTTCGTGGAGACGGGAAAGCGAGCTTATCTCGACAACTATTTCGAGGAGGCGGAGGTCACCCGCCGCCGGGACAAGGCCCTGGAGAGCATCCGGGGCATCACCGACGACACCGAGGCCTGCCAGTCCCTGGAGGTGGCCATGGCGGAATCCGTGGCGCTGATGGACCGGGAATACTATGCCATGCGGCTGGCCGTGGCGGCCAACGGCTACGACGTGAACGAATACCCGGCGGCCATCCGCCAGGTGGAGCTTTCGGAGGAGGACGCGCTGCTGACCAGCGCCGAGCAGGCGGTCCGGGCGCGGAAGATGGTATTCGACGACGTCTACCACATGAAGAAGGAAGCCATCTCCCGGCACGTGCAGGCGTGCCTGGACATCCTGGCCGGACAGGTGGACGCCCACCAGAAGTCGGCCACGGACGCGCTGGACAACATGCTGTTCAAGGAGCGCACGCTGATCCTCGTTGCGATCCTCGCCACGCTGTTCACGCTGCTGCTCACCACGCTGCTGATCGTCAGCCCGCTGCTGCGCGCGGTGGTGTACATCCGCGCGGACCAGCCGATCCCCATCAAGGGCTCCAACGAATTCCAGTTCCTGGCCAAGACCTATAACCTGATGTACGAGGCCAACCGGGAAAAGACCGAGCGCCTGACATACGACGCTACCCACGACCAGCTGACCGGCATTCACAACCGCAGCGGCTACGCCTTCTTCCTGAACAACACCGACTGGTCCACCTCGGCGCTGCTGCTGTTCGACGTGGACAAGTTCAAGGGGATCAACGACGGCGGCGGCCACGAGCTGGGGGACCGGGCGTTGGTCAGGGTGGCGCAGACGATACTGGGCAGCTTCCGCAACCAGGACCACGTCTGCCGCATCGGCGGGGACGAGTTCGCGGTCATCATGGTCCACACCGGCGCGGAGCACATGGACCTTGTGAAATCGAAGGTCGCCCGCATCAACCAGACCCTGGCCCGCGAGGAGGACGGCGTGCCGCCGGTCAGCCTCAGCTGCGGCGTGGCCTTCGGGGACAGCAGCCAGGATACCGAGGCCATCTTCAAGCGCGCAGACGCGGCGCTCTACGCGGTGAAGGCCGCCGGCGGCTGCGATTGCAGGATCGCGGACCCGTAAAAACGGAGACAGTAAAATACAGCGCGCGATTATTATTGCGTGAGCGGACAAAATGTGCTAAAATATACCAAAGCGTACCGCTTTGGCTTTTTGTGGTACCTGTCAAATTGAATCCGGGAGGGGGCGAATCGCATGGTCCGTTGGCTGATCACCGGCATGGTGTTCCTGGGCAGCCTGATCATGGTCTACAACATCTGCGGCTTCGTGCGGTTTGCCCGCTACGTCAGGCGCCTCGAATCCTGGGACGCGAACGACAACATACTCTACATCCCCATCATACTGCTGGTATGCTTCCTGCTGGGCTACCTGGCGGTGGGCTTCTTCGGCGAGCCGGACCTGATCGTCGCCGGCATACTCTTCGGCGGCAGCCTGTTCGTGCTCGTTATCTACAAACTGCTCAGCGGCATCACCCAGCGGATCATCGAGAGCGAGCAGTTGGAGGCCCAGCTGCTGGCCGCGGAGGAGAGCAACCAGGCCAAGACCCGGTTCCTGGCCACCATGAGCCACGAGATGCGCACGCCGCTGAACGCGGTCATCGGGCTCAACGCCCTGGCACTCCAGGATCAGACCCTGACGCCCCAGACCCGCGACCGGCTGGAGAAACTGGATGTCAGCGCCCATCACCTGCTGGACATGATCAACGACGTGCTGGACATGAACTACATCGAATCGGGCGTAATAACGGTGAATACGGAGCCCTTCTCGCCTGCCAACCTGCTGAACCTGGTGAACGTGCTGGCCCACATGCTCTGCGAGGAAAAGGGGCTCAACTACCGGCATGAGGTTGTCGGCGAGCTGAGAGACGCCTGTATCGGCGATTCGCTGCGCCTGCGGCAGGTGCTGCTGAGCATCCTGTCAAATGCCGTGAAGTTCACTCCCGAAGGCGGTTCGGTGACCTTTGTGGCCGAGCAGCTGCCCAGGGAGGGAGAGTACTGCGGGATGCGCTTCACCATCACCGATACGGGCATTGGCATCGACGAGGAATTCATGCCCCGGCTGTTTGATTCCTTCGCCCAGGAGGACGCCACCTCCACGAACCGCTATGGGGGAAGCGGCCTGGGCCTGGCCATCACCAAGAAGCTTGTGGACCTGATGGACGGCGACATTTCCGTCCACAGCCGCAAAGGCGAGGGCAGTACCTTCATCGTCACGGTCAGGCTGGGCTTCGTCGACGGTTGCGACGCGAGGGCCCAGGCTTCAGGGAAGGATGAGATGCCTTCGCTGGCCGGGATGCACATGCTGATCGTGGAGGACGTGGACCTGAACGCCGACCTGCTGGCCGACCTGCTGGAACTGGAGGACATCACCAGCGAGCGGGCAGAAAACGGCCGCGAGGCCGTGGACGCCTTCTCCCAGGCCCCGGAGGGCCATTTCGACGCCATCCTGATGGACCTGCGCATGCCGGTCATGGACGGCCTGGAGGCCGCCCGGACCATACGCGCGCTGCCCCGGGCCGACGCCCGAACCGTGCCCATCATCGCGCTGACCGCCAACGCCTACGAGGAGGACGTGCGCCAGTCGCTGGACGCGGGCATGAACGCCCACCTGGCCAAGCCGGTGGACACCGACATGCTGTACGACACCCTCCGGCGACTGGTGGCGTAGCCGCGGCGCCGCGCCGCCGGAAAAAGCGCTATATAAGATACTATGGTCAAATGCTGACTGGAGGAACGGTTTATGATCAAATCCAAACAAATTAAAAAGCCACAACTGGTTTTGATTGTAGACGACCAGGAGATCAACCGGGATGTGCTGGGGATGATCCTGGAGGACGATTATGAGATCATATTCGCTTCCAACGGCAGGGAAGCGCTGCAGATGATCGAGGAGTACCGGGACCGGCTTTCGGTGGTTCTGCTGGACCTGTTGATGCCCGAGATGGACGGCTTCCAGGTGCTCGACTGCGTGCGCAACGACGATCTGCTCAAGAGCATCCCCATCATCGTGCTGACCGCCGAGCGCAACGCCGAGCTTCGGGCGTTGAAGATGGGCGCGGCGGACTTCATCACCAAGCCCTTCGACATGCACGAGGTGATACTGGCCCGCGTGGGCCGCATCATCGAGCTCAGCGAGGGTCGCCAGCTGATCCAGGCGGCGGAGTTCGACGCGTTGACAAAGCTCTACAGCCGCAACTTCTTCTTTGAATACGCCAATCGGATCTACCAGTACCAGACGGACTGGCGCCTGGACGCCGTCGTCATCAACATCGAAAAGTTCCACTCCGTCAACGCATTGAACGGACGCGAGTTCGGCGACCGGGTGCTGGGGGCCATCGGCGAGGAGATCCGGGCCTTCCTGGCGGAAAACGAGGGCATCGCCAGCCGCTTCGAGGCGGACCGCTTCGACCTCTACTGCCAGCCCCAGGAGGATTACCATGTGCTGCTGGACCGACTCCAGAAGGCGGCCAGCGCGCTTTCTGAGAACGCCAGCATCCGCCTGCGCATGGGCATTGCCCCCTGGCGGGCGGACGTGGAGCCGGTGCAGCAGTTCGACCGGGCCAGGGCTGCGTGCAGCATGGTCCGCGGCAATTACAAGACCCGGCTGATGATCTATGACGAGGACATGCACCAGCGGGAGCTGATGGACCAGCGCCTGCTGAACGACCTGCGCCGCGCCGTGGAGGAGCGGGAACTGGTGGTATACTACCAGCCCAAGTACAATGTCCAGTGCGACCCGCCCAGGCTGTACAGTGCCGAGGCCCTGATCCGCTGGAAGCACCCGGAGCTGGGCATGATGTCGCCGGGCAGCTTCATACCGCTGTTTGAGGGCAACGGCCAGATCAGCACCGTGGACAAATACGTCTGGAACGAGGCCGCCCGCCAGATCGCCGAATGGCGGCAGAAGCTGGGCGTGACTCTGCCGGTGTCGGTGAACCTGTCCCGCGTGGATATGTACGACCCGATGCTGGAGCAGCGACTGGAGGACCTGCTGACGCGCTACGGGCTGGACCACAAGACCCTGAAGCTGGAGGTCACCGAATCGGCCTACACAGACAACGCCGAGCAGATGATCGAGCTGATCAACTGCCTGCGGGGCAGGGGCTTTGAGATCGAGATGGACGACTTCGGCTCCGGCTATTCGTCGCTGAACATGCTGTCCTACATGCCCATCGACGTGCTGAAGATGGACATGCAGTTCGTGCGCAACATCACCCAGAGCGAAAAGGACTTCCGCCTGGTGGAGGTGGTGCTGGACATCGCCCGCTTCCTGAAGGTGCCCGTGGTGGCGGAGGGCGTGGAGACCGGGCAGCAGCTGGCCATGCCCAAGGGCGCGGGGTGCGACCTGGTGCAGGGCTACTACTTCTCCCGGCCGTTGCCGCCGGAGGAATTTGAACAGTTGATCATCAAGGACAAGCAGATCGAGAGGGAGAAACAGGCATGACGATCCAGCAGTTGTATGAGAAGATCGGCGGCAATTACGACCAGGCCGTCCGGGTGATGAAGAAGGACAAGCTGATCGACAAGTACGTGCGCAAGCTGAGGGACAGCGACGTGGGCGATCTGATGGCCCAGGCGCGCCAGACGATGGACGGGGGAAAGCTGTTTGAGAGTGCCCACGCGATGAAGGGCGTCTGCGCCAACCTGGGGCTGGACGTGTTGGCGGGGGCTGCCGACGAGATTACCGAGGAGTTCCGCCCCGGCAACCCCCGCAGGCTCTCCGACGACGCGGCGGGGGAGAAGATCGACGCCTTGCTGAAGCGCTACCGGGATACCGTGCAGGGCATCGCCGAGTATGAGGCGGCCAACGGATAACGGTTTATACCCCGTAGCGGCGGCGCCTGCGCCGCCATGGGCTGAATAACAACGGGAACCATCGAAAGGTAAAGTGATCGGGTTGAATCAAAACAGCGGGTCGCGGGGGAAGGGACTTGTCAGGTATCTTACACCCCTGGGCGCATGGGCGCTGGCCTTCGGGTGCAGCGTGGGCTGGGGCGCCTTTGTCATGCCGGGAACCACCTTCCTGCCGGTGGCAGGGCCCCTGGGAACGGTCATCGGCATCGGTATCGGCGGGCTGATCATGCTGGTCATCGGCATGAATTACCACTACTTGATGAACCGGGACCCGGACGCCGGCGGCACCTACGCCTATGCCAAGCACAATTTCGGCTACGATCACGGCTTCCTGAACGGCTGGTTCATGCTGCTGACCTACGTGGCCATCATCTGGGCGAACGCCACGGCGCTGCCGCTGATCGCCCGACACCTGTTCGGCGGGATGTTCCAGTTCGGCTTCCACTACCAGATCGCCGGGTTCGAAATCTACATGGGCGAGGTGCTGCTGGCCATCGCGGCGCTGGTCATCTCAGCGATGTTCTGCCTGCGGGGCAAAATAGCCGCCACGGTGCAGATCGTCATGGCGCTGGTGCTGGGCGGCGGCATCGTGGCCGGCATCGTGGCCGCCGTCGGGAATCCGGCCGGCAATATCAGGAGCATCGCCCCGGTCTTCGCGCCCGGCACCGCGCCCCTTCCGGGCGTGTTTACCATCGTGGCCCTCGCGCCGTGGGCATATGTGGGCTTTGAATCCATCTCCCATTCCGCGGCGGAATTCAGCTTCCCGGTAAAGCGCAGCTTCCGGATCATGGCGGTGGCCGTGGTCACGGCGGCGCTGGCCTACGCCGTGCTGGCGGTGCTGGCGGTCTGCGCGCTGCCGGAGGGCTGCGCGAACTGGACGGATTACATCTCGAACCTGGGCAGCTATAGCGGCATTCAGGGCCTGCCCACGTTCCACGCGGCGCAGGCGCTTATAGGCGCGCTGGGTTCCGTGGTGCTTGGCCTTACCGCATTGGGCGCGATCATCACCGGCCTGGTGGGCAACTACATCGCCTCCAGCCGGCTGCTGTACGCGATGAGCGAGGACGACATGATGCCCAAATGGCTGGGCAGGCTCAACGAACACGGTGTGCCGGGCAACGCCGTCGTGTTCGTGCTGTGCGTCTCCGCGGTGCTGCCGCTGTTGGGCCGGACGGCCATCAGCTGGATCGTGGACGTGACCACGGTGGGCGCGACCATCGCCTACGCCTACACCTCTGCCGCGGCGGCCAGGTCGGCCAGCCTCGACGGCAACCGGCGGGCCAGGGCGACGGGCTTTGTGGGCGTGGCCATCTCGCTGCTGTTCATGCTCTACTTCCTCATCCCCAATCTGATGGCGGTGAAGACCCTCTCCACCGAATCCTACCTGATCCTGGCCGCGTGGGGCATACTGGGCTTCCTCTTCTTCCTGTACCTGTTCCGGCGGGACAGCGCCCGCCGCCTGGGCCGCTCGCCGGTGGTGTGGGTGGTGCTGCTGGCGCTGATCATATTCACCTCCACCATCTGGATGCGGCAGGCCACCGAGATCGCCACTGAAAACGCCGTCACGCCCATACAGACCTTCTACACCCAGAAGCTGGCGGACGCGGGGGTGGACATCGCCACGACTTCCACCCGCCCGGTGGACAGCTACCTGCGCGGGGTGCTGGACAGCGTGGGCAACGCGCTGATCCGCAACAGCCTGGTGCAGACCGTGCTGATCGTCGTCGCGCTGGCGATACTGTTCCGCATCTTCTACCTGATGCAGAAACGGGAAAAGCAGATCGAGGTGGAGAAGGTGCTGGCGGAGGAGAGCAGCCGGGCCAAGACCAGCTTCCTCTCCAACATGAGCCACGAGATCCGCACGCCGATGAACGCCATCATCGGCCTGAACAACATCGCCCTGAAGGACCCGGACCTGACGCCCCATACCCGGGAGCAGCTTGAAAAGATCGGGGCCAGCGCGCGCCACCTGCTGGGGCTCATCAACGACATACTGGACATGAGCCGCATCGAATCCGGGCGCATGGTGCTCAAGAGCGAGGAATTCAGCTTCCGGGATTTCATCGACCAGATCAACGTCATGGTCAACGGCCAGTGCGTGGACAAGGGGCTGGACTTCAACTGCCACATCATCGGCCAGGTCAACGACTATTACATCGGCGACGACATGAAGCTCAAGCAGGTGTTGATCAACATCCTGGGCAACGCCGTCAAGTTTACCCCCGTGCCCGGCTCCGTCACCTTCACGGTGGAGCAGGTGGCCGAATTCGAGGGCCACTGCACCCTGCGCTTCATCATGAAGGACACCGGCATCGGCATGAGCAAGGAGTATATTCCGAAGATCTTCGAGGCCTTCTCCCAGGAGGATTCCGGCGCGGCCAACAGGTACGGCAGCACCGGCCTGGGCATGGCGATCACCAAGAACATCGTCGATATGATGAACGGCGATATCACCGTGGAGAGCGAGAAGGGCGTGGGCACCACGTTCACCGTCACCGTCACGCTGAAGGCTTCCAGCCGCAGCGTCAATTCGGAGCACGGCAACGCGCTGCCCAGCGGGCTGCGCATCCTGGTGGTGGACGACGACGAGGTGGCCTGCGAGCACGCACGGCTGGTGGCCAACGCCATCGGCGTGAAGGCGGATACCGTCAAAAGCGCCCGGGAGGCGCTGGAAAGGCTGCAAACGCTGCGCAACCAGGGCAATCCCTACGCCTTTGTGCTGACGGACTACCGCATGCCCGACATGGACGGCATCGAGCTGGCCCGGGCCATTCGCGCCAGCAGCGGCAGCGACCCGGCCATCATCATGCTGACCGGCTACAGTTGGGAGGACATGCAGGGCGAGGCCAGGGACGCGGGCGTGGACGGCATCATGTCCAAGCCGCTGTTTACCGACAGCCTGATACGCGAACTGACCGGCATACTGGACCGCCGCGGCGCGAGCTTCGATTCCGATCAGGAACCGGTGATCGAGGCGGTTGCCGGCGACGCGGAGCACCACCTCGACGGCTGCCGCGTGCTGATCGCGGAGGACATGGAGATCAACGCCGAGATCCTGATGGACCTGCTGGAGATGGAGGGCATCGAGGCCGATCACGCCGAGAACGGCCAGCTGGCGGTGGAGATGTTCGAGCAGCACCCGCTGAACACCTACGACGCGGTGCTGATGGACGTGCGCATGCCGGTGATGGACGGCCTGGAGGCCACCCGAGCCCTGCGCGCGATGGACCGCGCCGACGCGAAAACCATCCCCATCATCGCCATGACGGCCAATGCCTTTGACGAGGACGTGCAGCGTTCCCTCCAGGCGGGCATGTCGGCGCACCTGTCCAAGCCCGTGGAACCGGAACGCCTCTACGAGACCCTCGACAAGCTGATACACGCCGCACGATAAGGAGAACCACCGCACAATGCGAACGACACGCTGACGGATGGATTTCAACCGCCTGCTATCTGCAAATCCCCTGATTACCATCCAGCTAACCTTTGGAATTTGCAGTTCGCAATCGACTAAAACCCATCCCGTCATTGCACCATTCAATTGTGCGTTGTTTCCCCGACAACCATTATCACGCACCGGAGGTGGCAAACATGACAGAGCCCACGCGAAACCTGGGCATACTGTATGCGGAAGAGAGTGGGAGGGGATTGACGCATCCCTTCTTTGTGCTGATCCTGAACGCGATCAAGGACGAGGCTGCGTCCCGGGGGTATGACATCACGTTCATCCACCCGAAGGAGGGCGAGGACTATGCCGAACACTGCCGCCGGGTTGGCATCGACGGCGTGTGCATGGTCTGCGTGGACTTCCGCGCGCCCCAGTTCAAGGCCCTGGCGGATAGCGGCATTCCCTGCGTCACCATCGACCACATCTACAAGCGGGTGCCCGCAGTGCTCTCGGACAACGAGATCGGCGTGCAGAAGCTGGTGGAGTTCGCCATCAAGAAGGGACATCGCCGCATCGCCTTCATACACGGCCACGACAATTCCGTGGTCACCAGCACCCGTGTGGGCCAGTTCCACAACACGATGGCCTACCACGACCTGCCCGTGCCGCCGGAATACCTGCGGTCGGGCCTGTACGACGACATCGGCCTGACCCGCAAGCTGGTGCTGGAGTTGCTGCGGTTGCCCGAGCCCCCCACCTGCATACTCCTGCCCGACGATATGTCCTACCTGGGAGCCCAGGAGGCGGCCCGGGAGATGAACAAGCGCATCCCCGAGGATATCGCCTTTGGCGGCTACGACGGCATACCGATCACCCAGGCCATGACGCCCCCGCTGACTACCATACGCCAGAGCAGCGAGGACATCGGCCAGATGGCCGCGAGACGGCTGATCGAACTGATCGAATCGCCGGACACCGCCTCCCGAAAGCCCAAGATCTTCCCCGTGGAGCTGGTCGAGGGCGGCACCATCGGGACGGTGTAGGAGATCCACCGTTTTGAAGCGGCTTCCTGCCGTTTTTTCTGGTGCTCATCGAAACCGTAGCCGCGGCGCCTGCGCCACCACCCTTCCCCTGTCGGTTGGGGCGCTGTGGCGGCGCGGGCGCCGCCGCTACAACGGTATTCCTGCGCCCTGCCGGGCCGCGCGTTTATCAATCGGAAAAATAATACTGTTCTCAAATTAAAGCGAGGCAAAAGATCCTGTGCCGCAGGCTTGCGTAGCACAGGATCTTTCCGTAGGAAATACCGCATGATTGGATAGCCGTCGGACGTCTGCCTGTATTGTGCGGTATTTCCTGTGCCCTGTGCGCGCTAAATCTCGTCCACGTCCTGGCAGGTAAACCCGCAGTAGCCGGGGTGGATGACGGGGGTGGCGGTGACGCGGAAGACCTTGCCCGTGGCCTCGGAGCGCACCCGTTCCGACACGATCTCCCCCTCCAGGGCGGCGCGGCGGGTGATATCGCACCAGGCGTCGTCTGCCTTCGGGAACACCTGGCTGACCCGGCGGCCCAGCAGCTGTGCCGCCTGCTTATTGTGCTGCCGTTCAAAGGCGTGGTTGACGTAGAACAGTATGCCGTCGTGCACCCTGCGGTCCTCGTCGGCCACGACCCGGCAGACGCAGTAGGGGATGGGCAGGTCGTCGTACAGGTGGAAGATTTCGGACGCGCGGTTCTGGCGGCTCTCGATGGTGGAGTGGTCGTCATGGTCGGCCAGCACGCGAATCTCGGCCTTCTGCGCCTGGGTCTCCAGGTCCTCGCACTCGGAATAGACGCAGTAGCCCACGGACAGGTACAGCGTCAGCGGGATGCCGTCGATCTGCCGGATGTCCGCTGCGATCCGCTTGATCTGCTCCCGCAGCCGGCCTGCCTCGGCGCGCTGGTGAATCTGGTGCAGCACCACGAACTGGTGTCCGGTGTAGCGCCCCACGGCGCAGGTCAGGCCGAAGTTCTTCTTCAGCGCGCGGCCCAGCACGGCGATGGCCTTATCGCCGAAGTCGAAGCCATACTGGCGGTTGACGGAGGCGAAGTCGTCGATGGCGACGTGCAGGCGCACGAAATCCACGTTTCGGAGGTTGTATTCGTCCTGGAAGGTATGGGCCTCCTCGGAGATGCCCCGGGAGTTGAGCAGCCCGGTGAGCATGTCCCGCCGCCGGGTCTCCTTGCCCCGGCTGTCGTTGACGTTGAGCAGCTCCCGGTCCATGAAGCAGCCGATCAGCCCCTGCACCTCGCCGTTGCGGTCGAACAGGGGAGCCTTGCTGGCGATGATATCGCGGTTTTCGCCGTTGCTGATGCAGCGGCCCGGTATGTTGTGGGTGGTGATGCCGTCGTGGATCACCCGCAGCTCGTCGTTCATGTAGCTGTCCGGGTGGACGTGCCAGCCCAGGTCCTCGTCGTTCCGGCCGACGATCTCGTCCACGGACGAAAAGCCGTAGTAGTCCAGGAAGCCCTTGCTGGCACCGAGGAAGCGGCGGTCTCTGTCCTTCCAGAACACCCGGGCGATGTCGGACTGGATCAGGTTGCGCCACAGCACCTCCGGGGAATCGACGGGCTCGCCGGCCGTCGATTGGTGGGTCAGGTGATGGTTCTCCAGGAAGCGCAGCATGTCGGCGTGGACGTCGCGGATCAGCTCGAGGTAGATGCCTTCCTGTATGCGCAGCACGATGTACTGCTTCCAGGCGTACTGCCCGTGGCGCACGCGGGTGCGCAGGTAGCGGGCGATGTTGGTGCGCCCCGCTTCGTGGAGCTTCCTTTCGAGGGTCGAGAAGTCCATCAGCTTCAGGTAGGCCGCCCGGTCCTCGGGGAAGATCAGGCGCTCGGCGTATTCCCGGGCCAGCGCCTCCAGCCCGGTGTTGCCGGAGACGAGGTTTTCCCGGGTGGCCACGTACAGCGGCGTGATGGCGTCGGCGGCCACGTTCACCAGCGTGATGCGCTCGAACAGCGTGTAGATCTGGCGGATGCCGTCGTCCAGCTGGTCGCGCTCCACGGCCCTGGAGGCCTTCGACAGGTTGCTCATGCGAAAGAGCACGCTGTAGGCGTCCTTCGTCTGGGCGATGCACTTGGCCTGGAGCTCGTAGTATTCGTCGTTGGAGATGAAAAACATGCGACCCTCTTCGCCGGTGCGGGTGGATTCCATCAGGTCCAGCAGCCGTCGGGGCAGTAGGGAGTAGGGCTGGGGCTGGCGCAGCATCTCCTGGGTGAATATGTGGGAGACCAGGCCGGTGCTCTCGGCGGTCTGCTCGAAGGCGGTGTTGTAGAACAGTATGCTGAAGGAATCCCTCCGGCCCTCGGCGATGGCCAGGGGGATGCTGTTCAGCTGGCGGGCGGTCTTCAGGGCGTCGCGCTCCTGCCGGGTCATGAAGGGGACGGCGCTGAGGAAATTGACCCTGCCGATGTCGTCGTAGTACTTCCGGTCCTGGGGGCTCTCGATGCCCACGCCGATGGCTTCCAGGTGGGCCAGGACATCGGCGAGGGGCATGGGCTTTCCGAAATAGAAGCCTTGCACCTTTTCGCAGCCGATGTTGCGCAGGTAGCGCAGCTGCTCCTGGGTCTCCACACCCTCGGCCAGTGTGTGAATATCGATCTCCTTGGCCATCTGGATCACCGCGGTGAGTATCCTTCGGGAGCGCAGGTTGAAGGAGCTGAGGAAGCGCATGTCCAGCTTGATCTCGTCGAAGCTGTAGTCCTTCAGCACGTTCAGTGACGAATAGGCGCTGCCGAAGTCGTCCATCCAGATCTGGTAGCCGGCGGCATGGAAGCGGTCCACGATGTCGTGCATCCGGCTCTCCTGCTCGGCCATGACGCTCTCGGTGATCTCGATGTACAAAAAGTCATGGGGGATGCGGTAGCGGGAGGCGATGCCGTCCACGACGCCGAAGATGTCGCACAGGCTGAAATCCAGCCGGGACAGGTTGACAGACACGGGGATGGGCACCTCCCCGGCTTCCAGCCGGTCCCGGATCATCGCGCACACCTGCCGTATGATGCATTCGTCCAGCCGGTGGATGAGCTGATTCCGTTCCAGCACGGGGATGAACTGGTCGGGCGGTATGACGCCGCGCTGGGGGTCCACCCAGCGGGCCAGGGCCTCCATGCTGCACAGCTGCCTGGAGATGGTGCGGATGACGGGCTGGTAATAGGGCTGTATGTGGCCGAGGGCCAGGGCTTCGTCAAAATGATCGGCGACGAATTGTTCGAGCTTTTCCATAAAGGACTCCCCTTTGGATCGATGGTTTCTTCCCATATTATACCTATATTATGCCCTATTTGGACACAGAATGCAATAGGAACAAGGTGAATTTGAAGTGATTGGCGGATTTTGAAAACGCAGCGGTTCGGCTGTGGAGGGAAGATCCTTTGCTTCGCAAGCCTGCGGCACGACTCTGCTTCGCTCCGCCCAGGATGCCAACGATGCCGCCTGTCATCCTGAGCGAAGCGAAGGAGCTTTTCCCCTTCTTATTTGAGTAGGGCATCAGAACCTTGAAAACCTCAAGGTTCATTTCAGCTTCGGGCCGTACAATAGCGCCATCGAAAGGGAAAGAGGTGCATGACAATGAAAAAGATCATCGCTGTTATATTGACGCTGGCCATGCTGGCGACCTGTATGTTGACCGCATTCGCGGAATCCGCCGACGGGGCGGTGGCCGCCGAAACGTCCACCGAGGGCAGCGTGCCCGGCGAGGGCAGCATGCCCCCCGAGCCCCCGGAGGGCATGGGCAACCCGCCCGAGGGCGACGCGCCTGGCGAGGGCGGCCCCGATGGCATGGGACAGCCCCCCGAGGGTGGCGCACCCGGCGAGGGTGGCGCACCCGGCCAGGGCGGCTTCGGCGGGAGTACCCCTCCGGGCGGCGGTTCATCTGACTTCGAGTATGCCGCGGCGACGGAGATCACCGATGCGGCCGAGGCGTCCGGCCAGGCCTACGCCTCCGACACCGCCGACGAGAGCGCGCTGATCGTCGATACCGACGCCGACGTGACCCTCACCGACATCACCGTCTCCAAGACGGGCGACTCCAACGGCGGCGACAACTGCAACTTCTACGGCCTGAACGCGGCGCTGCTGGCCATGGGCGGCGGCACGGTGACCATCACCGGCGCCACCGTCACCTCAGACGCCGACGGCGCGAACGGCGTGTTCAGCTACGGCGGCAACGGCGGCCACAACGGCGCGGCGGGCGACGGCACCACCGTGGTCATCTCCGATTCCACCATCGTGACCACCGGCGACGGCTCCGGCGGCATCATGACCACCGGCGGCGGCGCGACCTACGCCAGCAACCTGACGGTGGAGACCTCCGGGCGCTCCTCCGCGGCCATCCGCACCGACCGGGGCGGCGGGACCGTGGTGGTGGATGGAGGCAGCTACACCAGCAACGGCCTGGGCTCCCCGGCGATCTACTCTACCGCGGACATCACCGTCTCCGACGCCACGCTGACCTCCAACCTGTCCGAGGGCGTGTGCATCGAGGGCTTGAATTCCATCACCCTGGAAAACTGCGACATGACCGCGAACAACACCCAGATGAACGGCAACGCCACCTTCCTGGACACCATCATGATCTACCAGTCCATGTCCGGCGACGCCGACAGCGGCACGTCCCACTTCACCATGACCGGCGGCAGCCTGACCAGCCTGAACGGGCACATGTTCCACGTCACCAACACCCACGCGGTGATCACCCTGTCGGGCGTCGAGCTGGTGAACGAGGACGAGGATGGCATCCTGCTGAGCGTGTGCGCCGACGGCTGGAACGGCGCGGCCAACATCGCCGAGCTGAATGCCGTGGGCCAGCGCCTGACCGGCACGATCCTGGTGGGCGACGATTCCAGCCTGACCCTGAACCTGACTGAGGGCTCGGAATTCGAGGGCGCCTTCAGCGGCGCGATCGTCAACGCCAAGGGGGAGACCGTCTCCACCGATGTGGGCGAGGTGGTCGTCACGCTGGATGAAACCAGCGCCTGGACGCTGACCGCGGACACCTGGATCACCGAATTCAACGGCGACACCGCCAACGTGAATACCAATGGTTACACCCTGTACGTGAACGCGGAAGCGATAAACTGAATCCATCAAAACGCTCGCAGCCGCGCACGCGGGCCCCGGGCGGGTTGTC
>JAZSAA010000244.1:0-5008 GCA_045601625.1 Clostridia bacterium
GGCCCGCCAGCGCCAGCCCCGCCCCCGCCACCGGCGCGGCGGTATCCGCGATGCGCACGGCGACGGCCATGGCGCGCCGCGCCACCGCCACGGCCTCCGCGCACTGTCTGCCGAGGCTGCAGGCGGCCGCGAGGCGGCACAGCAGCGTCAGCGGTCCGCTGCCCGAGCCGAGGACGATCCCCAAAGCCAGCGTCACAAGAACCGGCGCGGCGAGGGCGGAGAGCGCCGGGAGCAGCGACCGCCGGACCGCCGCCGCGATATGGCGCACCGCCTTCTGCGGCAGGTCCTCTCCGATTGTCAGCGTGCCCGTCATCACCGCGCCGGCGATGGCCCCGGCGTCCGGTCCGTCCAGGCTCCGGGAGAGGGCCTCCAGCCTTGAGAACCCCACCGCGTCCAGCATCGCCCCGGCGGGTTCCTCCGCCCGAGCCACGCACAGCAGCATCAGCGCAACCATCAGCAGGGCCAGCCGCCTCATGAGAGCGCTTCGGTGACCAGCGCCGCGATCCGGGAGAGCATCGGCGCGCAGAGGCCCAGCGTCGCCAGCCTCGAGGCCAGGGCGATGCGCCCCGCCAGCGCCCGCTCCCCGGCGTCCACGCAAAGCTGCGCCCCCAGCTCGGAGACGATGGCGATGCCCGCGCCCTTCAGAATCAGCGCGGCCACGTCGCCGTCCCGGGCCAACAGCCGCCGGAATCCGTCCAGCCATTCCCCGGCCCCGGCCATCTGCGTCACGGCCATGGCCAGCGCGGCAAGCCCCCCCGCCAGCGAAACCGCCGTCGCCAGCTCGGGCCGCTGCAGGCGAAGGGCGGCGCAGATCATCGCCACCGCGATGCACAGCGCCGTGATTTTCAATACCAAGGGCCGGTCCCCCCATTCAAAGCTCCTTCGACTACGCTCATGGTGACAGGTCCCGCGTTCTGTTTTACGCGGTATCCTGTTTGTGCGAACGGCGCAGGCACGTCCTGCGTGAAGCTCAAATCTGCAGCAAAGAACGTATGCTGTTGAAGAAGTCCGAGATCATGCCCACCACCATCATCAGCACCACCACCAGCCCCGAGAGCGTGGCCAACAGGGCGATGTCGTCCCGCCCGGCACGGGTGAGCAGCTGGGAGATGACCGTGACGATGATGCCGATGCCCGCGATACGAAACACAAAATCGATGTCCATGTCCCACCTCAAATCACGATCAGGGCCAGCATCAGCCCGATCAGGAACCCCAGGGTGACGTAAAGCCTGTCCGCCTCCCCGGCCTTTTTCAGCGCGCCGTCCCGAAGCCGGGCCACCTCCCGGGCCGAGGCGTCCAGCAGCGCCTCCTGCTCCTCCCGGCCACTCTGCCCCAGCTGGTTAAACAGCGCGTCCAGGGCCTCCAGGTCGTCCGTTGCAAGCGCGTCCGCCGGGCCGCCCCGGCGCAGGGCAGGGCCCCGGATCGCCTGCCAGGCGTCGGCGGCGCTGCAGCCCTGGCGCATAGCCCCGGCCACCCGCTTCAGCAGCGGACAGAGGGCTTTCTCCAGCGCGCACTGCACGGGCATGAGCATGCCCGTCATGTGGATGCGCAGGGTTTGCAGGTCCTCGGCCAGCGCGGCCAGCACCCGGTATCGCCTGCGAACGGCGTCCGACGCCGCCTTGCCGCAGAGCGTGCTGCCCAACACCACGCAGACCGCCAGCGCTATGCGCGTTTCCAGGCCGACACCCCCTCGCCCTCTGTCCTGTGCCACACGGCGCGCACCTCACCGGGGCCAGGGCCCAGCAGCGCGGCGCAATCCACGACGCCCGCCTCCAGCATCGCCCGGAGCATGGGCCGCGCGAGGGCGTCCTCCAGCCCGGCGGCGTGGGCGGAGGCCACGACGGCCGCGCCGCAGCGCACGGCATCCGCCAGGGCCCTCGCGTCGTCCGCGCCTCCGATCTCGTCCGCCACCACCACCCGGGGCGACATTCCCCGGATCAGCCGCGCAATTGCCCGGTCCCTGGGACCTCCGTCCACCACGTCCGTGCGCAGCCCCACGTCCAGCGTGGGGACGCCCCGGTAGCAGGCGGCCAGCTCGTGCCGTTCGTCGGCGATGCCCACGCACACTCCGCCGTCCGAGAGCTGCCGGGCGATGTCCCGCAGCATCGTGGTCTTGCCCAGCCCCGGCGGCGACAAAAGCAGCGTCGAGCGCAGCGAACCGCCCGGCGGGGCGATGTGCCCCAGCAGCCCGTCCGCGCAACCCTTCACAGGCCTCGCCACGCGCACGCAGGCCGAACCGATGCCGTCCAGCCGCAGCCGGTCCCCCTCGCCGGTCATCCCGCCGCACACCCCCACCCGGCTGCCGTCGTCCAGGGTGAAAAAGCCCCGGTCCAGCTCCTCCTGGCGTGCATAGACGCTGTACTCCATCAGCGCGGCAAGTATCCGGTTCATGTCCTCCCGCGACATCGGGGTCCCGGACATGGCCCCGCCGCCCTGCCCCACGTCGATCTGCACCGGCCTGCCCACGCGCAGCCGCACCTGGTTGGCCGCGTCCCCACGCTCCACCAGCAGCGCGGCCGCATCCTCCGGCAGCAGCGCCGTCAATCGCTCCACCGTCCCCATGGGCGCCGCCTCCATTCCCTTTAATCCTATGGCGGAACGGTTCCCGTCATGCCTGCGTCCGACTTAAAACGGCTGACATGCCACAGGAAAGCCCGCCCTTCGCCGGAAATGCTCCAAATTGGCACAGCTTTTTAAGACACAGCATCTTGAAATCGCCGCGCCTATTCGTTATCATTGAAGAAAGGCGGTGAAGCCACTTCAACCGACTCGACGGAGGAAAGCATGAGAAAAATCAAAAACCTGGTCATCGGCGGCATCCAGCAGAAGGTGTTCAACCTGGTGCTGATCGTCATCGTGCTGATGATGGCGGCCTACACCGCGGTCATCGTCCATCAGACGACGAGCCTCGGCGTGCTGGTGACCCAGACCAACGAGAGGCAGAAGGCATCCATTGCGGAAATCTCCCGGCGCACGATGGACGCGGTGATCTCCGGGAGCATGGGAAAGAGCACCAGGCAGCAGGCCGCCATCGCAGAGAACCTGTTTGAAAACCTGGCGGACACGGTAAACATGCTCGGGGACTACGCCGGCAACATCTTCCGCGACACCGCCGCTTACGAGCCCCGGCCCTACGCCCTGCCCGACCCCGCGAAGGACGGCACGGTGACCGTGCAGCTGCTGACGGAGACAGGCGCGGACGTGGACGATCCGGCCCTGGCGGAGCAGCTGGGCCTCATGGCCAACATGTCCGACATGATGAAGGCGCTGTACGCCAACGGGAACGTCAACTCCTGCTATGTCGCCCTGCCGGACGGCGCGATGCTGCTGGCGGACGACCACTCCGCGGACAAGTTCTCCGAAGACGGCGCGCTGACACCCATCCCCATCCGGGAACGGGACTGGTACAGAGGCGCGAAGGAGACCGGCAGGCTGTACTATACCGACGTGGTGCAGGACGTATTCACCGGCCAGATCGGCATCATGTGCGCGCTGCCGGTGTACCAGGGAAACCGCCTGGCCGCCGTGGTAGGCGCGGACCTGTTCCTGAACAACATGGCCGCGGCGGTAGCCGGGACCGAGGAGGCCGGGGCCTTCAGCTTCATCGTCAACCAGAACGGCCACGTGGTGTTCTCGCCCATGACCCAGGGCGCGCTGCGGGTACGCCCGCCCATGGAGGCTGAGGACCTGCGCCAGCTGGGCGACGCGGCCCTGGCGGCGTTCGTCGGCAGCGCCCTGAAGGGCTTCACGGACGTTACCACCGTCACGGTGGACGGTGTGGACTACTACATGACCGGGGCGCCCATCGAGTCCGTGGGCTGGACGGTGATCTCCGCCGTCAGCCAGGAGACCGCCGGACAGCCCACCGCCATGCTGGAGCAGCAGTACGACACCATCCTCGGGGACGCCCAGTCCGCCTTTAACGCCGGCCTTGGCCACGCCAAAGCCACCATACTCGTGCTGCTGGCCGTGATACTGGTTCTGGGCATCTCCGGGGCGCTGGTGCTGTCCAAGCGCATCGTCCGGCCCCTGAACGTGATGACCCGGCGGGTACAGAACCTGGGCGGCAGGAACCTGCAATTTTTCATGGAGGACGCCTACAGGACCGGCGACGAGATCGAGGTGCTGGCGGAGGCCTTCGCCACCCTCTCGGCACGGACACTGCAATACGTGGACCAGGTGCAGCGGGTCACCGCCGAAAAGGAGCGCATCGGCGCGGAGCTGAGCATGGCCACGGACATCCAGGCCAGCCAGCTGCCCCGGCTGTTCCCCGCCTTCCCGAACAGGCCCGAGTTCGACGTCTACGCCCGCATGACCCCAGCCAAGGAGGTGGGCGGCGACTTCTACGACTTCTTCCTGGTGGACGACGACCACATCGGCCTGGTGATGGCCGACGTTTCCGGCAAGGGCGTGCCCGCCGCGCTGTTCATGATGATCTCCCGGGTGCTGATCAAATCCCATCTGCAAAACGGCGAGAGCCCCGGCGAGGCGCTGGAGAACGTGAACGACCAGCTGTGCGAGGGCAACGACGCCGAACTGTTCGTGACGGTATGGCTGGCCGTGCTGGAGATCTCCACCGGCAGGGGCGTCGCCGTCAACGCCGGCCACGAGCATCCCGCGCTGCGCCGGGCCAACGGCCGCTACGAGCTGGTCACCTACCGCCACTCCCCCGCCGTAGCCACCCTGGAGGGCATTCCCTACAAGGAGCACACCTTCCAGCTCAACCCCGGCGACAGCGTGTTCGTGTACACCGACGGCGTGGCTGAGGCCACCAACGCGGACAAGGAGCTGTTCGGCACCGACCGGATGCTGGAGGCCCTGAACCGCGAGCCCGACGCCGAACCCGAGGCCGTGCTGAAAAACGTGATGAACGGCATCAACGCCTTCGTCGCCGACGCCGAGCAGTTCGACGACATCACGATGATGTGCCTGAAGTACATCGGAAAGTGATCGCACGCGAAAGACGGGCGAGTGGTTTTCCGGCGAGAGGGGGGGCCTTTTTTCGC
>JAZSAA010000245.1:0-2554 GCA_045601625.1 Clostridia bacterium
CCCAGGTGTTCATTCGGGATACGGTCGCCCACCTGAGGGGCGTCATGCTGGCCTCGGCGGTGAAGGAGGGCCTGGCAGGGCTGCTTGAGATTACACCGGAGGACGCGGAGCGCTTCGGGGCGCAGGCTCGCCGCATCCATCCGGACGCGCTGGATCGGATGCTGGGCCTGTTCATGCAGGCGGAGCCGGATACCAAGTGGGCCTCCCGCCCGCGGACGATACTGGAGCTGGCCGCCGTGCGGGCCTGCCACCCCGAAAAAGAGGCGGACGCCACTCTCTGGGAGCGCCTGGACCGGGTGGAAAAGCTGGTGGAGCAGGGCGCGGCCGCCCCGAGAACGCGGCCGCGCGCCGCCGCGGCGAAGCCGGAGGAAAAGAAGGAAGCAGAAAAGAAGGCGCCAGCGCCGAAGCCCACGCCCGCCGAGAAACCGCCCCAGGCCTGGCTGGACGCCATCGCCGGTTTGCAGGCGGAAAACCCCTCCATTCGAAAGCCGTTGGAGGCCATGCGCTTCATACGCTTCGACGGCAACCAGGTCGTGGTGGAGTTCGCGAAGAAAAACATGATGGATAAAATGCTGCTGGAGCGCAAGCGCAACATGATACAGGAGGCGCTTGCGGGCGCCTTCGGCCAGCCGGTGGGCATCGCCATGAACATCGAAGGCAGCATCGCGCCGGAAAAGAGCGTTTCCGACACGGCCAGGGAAGTCATCAACCAGGCCTATGATGTTTTCGGACGGGAGAAGACCAGCATTGAAGATTGACGGTTTAAGGGACAAGGGGGGAAAGCCCCTGTGGGAGGGGCACCGGAACCGGCTGCGGCTCAGGCTGGAGCGGGACGGATGGGATGCCCTGAAGCCCTATGAGATGGTGGAAATCGTGCTCTGTCACGCCATGCCCCGCCAGGATCTGTCGCCGGTCTCACGGCTGCTGGTGGATCGGTTCGGCTCTGTGGGCGGGGTCTTCCGCGCCTCCCGGGAGGAGCTGCTCTCCGTTCAGGGCGTATCCTCCGGCCTGGCGGAGTGGATCAACCTGACCGGCGCGCTGGTGCTGGCTTATCGGCAGATGCACAATGTCAGCGACATCCGCCTGAACTGCTACCAGCAGGTGATGGCCTTTTTAAAGCCACTCCTGCCCGAAAAGCAGCGGACAGGCCTGTGGGTGATCTATTCCGATTTCAACTTCAACCTGATCACCATCACCGATCTGCAGGAGACGGAATTCTGGTGGGAGGCGGAAAGCGCCCGTCGGATCGTGATGGACGCCATTGGCCACGACGCCCGCTTCGTGTATATGGTGCTATGGAAGGACAGGCCCGCGCAGGGAATGGACGACATCGAGGCCGCTCACCTGAACGCCATCGCCTCGGTGCTGTGCGCCGCCGAGCTCGACCTGGTGGACTGCCTGCTGGTGAACGGCGAGGAGACCTACAGCATGCGCGTAAACAACCAGATGAACAGCTTCAGGGCCACCGCAGCCGGGGGCAGCCTGCGGGAGACGTACGATAGATAATATAGATGAACACATGCACAAATCCCCTTGAATTTGTACATGTGTTCATTTTTATTGATTCAGCTTCAATCTTTTAAGCACCTCATCCGCCTTAATGGTCTCGAAACGGCGCGCGCGTCGCCCGTCGAGGCGGTCGTCGAACAGGCAGATGGAACGCCAGTCGCAGTGCTGGCAGGCGTTCTGCTGGCGAAAAATCGCCGGAGCCGCCTGCGCAAGTCCTGCGCGGATGGCGTCCAGATGCTCTCCGGCCTTTTCGAGGGTCTTTTTCATCAGCGCTTCAAAGCCGCTGGCGTCGGTGGCCAGCGTGCCCTTCCGCAGACTGCCGTCGGCGTTGACCTTTACGTTCAGTACCTGGGTGAAGTTTGGCGATTGGGCCTCAAGCAGGTCCGTGTCGTCCGGGGCCAGTCCGTTCAGCCGGAAGCTATCAAGGCGCGCCTTTTCCACATCGCCGGGATCGGTGCTCTGGGTGGTCAGTATGCCCTCGTCCAAGGGAAAGTAATAGACCCCGGCGCTCTGCTCGTGGCGCTTTCTGGTGGCCGCGGCCAGATAGACGGGCAGCTGGAGGCTCAGCCCGTGCCAGGTCTCGTCCAGCGCCAGAGGCTTTCCGCCGCGCTTGTAGTCGATCACCCGCAGATAGCCGCCCTCGGCCCATTCGTCGATGCGGTCGATCCGTCCTTCCAGCGTGCACGCTCCGCTCACTGCGTTGACCGTCAGCCGGGCCATGCCGTCCTCGACGCCAAAGTCCGTCTCCAGCGCGGCGGCGGAAAAGCGGCTGCCCCGCATGTGCTCGGCCAGCACGGCGGCGCAGGTCCGCGCCGTAGCCTTCAGTCGCCGGCGCTCGGCCAGGGCCACGGCGCTGTCCCCCAGGGGGCTCGTCTCCGCCATGGTTTGAAGCAGCCGGTCCGCGATGCCGTCCATCCGCGCCTCGGCCGCGGGCGCGTCCAGGGCGTTCAGGTCCTCCATGCTGGCCAGCAGGAACTCGTGCACCGCGTCGTGAAAGAAGGTGCCCTCGTCCTTCACGTTCAGCTGGTAGGGCTCGATGCGAAGG
>JAZSAA010000246.1:0-4906 GCA_045601625.1 Clostridia bacterium
GGCCGCTGCAAGGCCTGCCGTGACAAGCGCAAGGCCGCCAACGGTGGTTTCAACCGCAGCGATCGTCCGATGTACGACGTCATTTGCGCCGAGTGCGGCCAGCCCACTCAGGTGCCCTTCCAGCCCCGCGGAGATCGCCCGGTGTACTGCCGTGCTTGCTTCGACAAGCAGCGCATGGAAAACCGCTGGTAATCCGGTGCTGAATGAAATCCCCCTTCCGGTTCGGAAGGGGGATTTCATTTGGCCGATCCGATCAATGCTGTGGCGGCACAGGCTGTCAGATTTTCTTCATCAGGCCCAGGGCGATGACGCCGGGGCCGACATGGCAGGCGATACTGATGGGCAGCGGGTCACCGGTGACCTGAAAGTCCGGGAAGCGCTCCTGCACTTGGGCGTTCCAGGCCTTGCCGATGGCGGCGTCGCCGGTGTAGGCGGTGCGCAGGAGCATGGGCACGCCGGCGAAGCGGGTCTCCAGGTCCTTGCGGATGGCCTCCAGCATGGTATTCTGGGCTGCGTGCAGGCCGCGCACCTTCTTGTAGGTGTCCAGCTTGCCGCCCTGGATCTGCAACACCGGCTTGATGTTCAGCACCGTGCCGATGGCCGCCACCGACGGGGTGATGCGCCCGCCCCGCTTCAGGTACTTCAGGTCGTCCACAGTCAGGTAGATGCTGGCGTCCAGCGCGGTGTCCATCAGCTTTTGCAGGATCTCCTCCGCCGACAGGCCCATGTCGCGCCAGTGCAGCGCGTCGTAGACGGACTGCTTCTGGCTGATGGAGATGCGGTGGTTGTCCGCCACCAATACGCGCCCGTCGAAGTCCTCCGCAAACAGCTTCGCGCTCTGGCAGCTGCTGCTCAGGGCACTGGACATGGGGATGTAGATGAGCTTCTCATAGGTTTCCAGCGCCTTCTTCCAGCAGTTCATGACGTCCTCGGGAGACGGCTGGGACGTGGCGACCTGCGCGCCGCCGGCCAGGTGGTCGAAGAACTCCATATAGCTCATGTTGACGTTTTCAACATAGTTCTTCCCGTTGACCGTGAAGGGCATGGGCATCAGTATGACGCCGCAATCCCGGGCCTCGGCCTGGGTCATGCCCGAATTGGTATCGGTGATGATGCCTGTCGTATGCATGAATATACCTCGTTTTACGCATAATTACTTATTATATTGCTATTCTATTGTAATCGCGCCGGGGCGTTTAGTCAATAGACTTTAGCGTAGTATTGCGTAAATAATAGAAGAGCCCCGGCGAAACTGCCGGGGCATCGGTCCAGAGACGAAGATTATTCGACGCCGGCTTTCCCTCCGATCAGGATGACAGTGAAGAAAGGCGTGTCATACCGAGTGGAGCGCAGGCGAAGCGGAAGGATCCGGGTGATGGACCGGGGCGATCTCATTGGCGAGACCTGCCGGGCGCAGGTCAGGCCACCAGCTCCTTGGCCTTCTGGGCGGCGGAGGCGGCGTCCTCGGTGTAGGCGTCCGCGCCGATCTTGTCGGCGAACTCCTGGGTGATGGGCGCGCCGCCCACCATCACCTTCACCTTGCTGCGCCAGGGCTGCTGGTTGATGGCGGCCACGGTCTGCTCCAGGGCCGGCATCGTGGTGGTCAGCAACGCCGAGCAGCCGATGATCTTGGTGTCGGGGTTCTCCTCGTAGGCGGAGATGAAGCGGTCGATGGGCACGTCCACGCCCAGGTCGATGACCTCGAAGCCCGCGGACTCGATCATCATGATGACCAGGTTCTTGCCGATGTCGTGCAGGTCGCCCGCCACGGTGCCCATGATCATCTTGCCCATGCTGCCCACGCCGCCGTCGGACAGGTGGGGCTTGAGCACGTCCACGCCCTTCTTCATGGCCTTGGCGGCCACCAGCATCTCGGGCACGAAGATCTCGTTTTTCGAGAAGCGCTCGCCGACCACGCTCATGGCCTCGATCATCGTGTTCAGGATATCGGCGGCGGCGATGCCGTCGTCCAGGGCCTCGCTCACCGCGCCGGGAACCAGGCGGGTCTTGCCGTTGCATACCAGATCATGGATGTTCTCAAGCGTCATGTTGAATATCTCCTTTCGTTTCTGAACGTTTTCCTCATATTCAAGTATCGCGTTTCGATACCTGCCATTGGCAATAATAGTAGCATTTGCCGGTATTTCTGTCAATTCTCAGGGCGAAAACCTACTGTTTTTCCACGATTTAAGCGTTTCGCTGCTTTACAATCCACATTTTTGAGGATATACTGTAATCGGCGAATTGCCTGATTGACGCTTTTACCAGCAGCGGCGCCTGCGCCGCCACGGCAAACCGATGGGAGGGACGTTCATGGAGGAGCGGGAGCTGAAGCACCTTTACCCGACGCTTGAGATGCTGGCCGAGGCGCTGAACCTGGCGGGGTTCACCTGCCGGGTGGCCCACAGCGCGGGGGCGCGGCGATTTCGCGGGGCCCGGCGCTTTTCTGCCAGCGGCCTGCCCGCGCCGGACGTCATCTGCGTGGTGGGGCCGGAGGACGCCGCCGCCTTTCGGGGCAGCGACCACGCCTGTGTCAGCGTTGCGCCGGTCCAGGGGAAGGGCGGCTGCATACTCTGCATGAATCGGACACCCGAGGCGCTGCTGGACACCCTGCTGGACATCTTCGAGCGCTGCCGGGAGATGGAGGCGCGAATGGACGAACTGGTCTACCGCAACGCCGACCCGCGGCAGCTGTGCGAGCTGGGCGCGGCGCTGCTGGACAATCCCGTCTGCATCCACGACGACTGGTTCGTGATGGTGGCCCGTTCGGCGGAGTTGGCGGAGGTCATGCCGCCGGACTTCGTGATGTCCTCGTCGAAGGAGTTCATCCCCCGGGCCATCGTGGAGGATTTCAAGAACGACGGGGAGTACCTGGAGACCTACGTCCACCGGGATGCCCGGACCTGGCAGAGCGCTCCCGGCGCGCCGCGATGCCTGTACGCCAACCTGTGGGAGGGCAGCGTGTACCGGGGCCGCCTGCTGGTGGTGGAGCATCGGCGCGGGTTCCGCAGGCTGGACTATGCCGTGGCCGAGCTGCTGGCCCAGCGGGCGCTGATGCTGCTGGACCGCAGGCGAACGGGCCAGGACCGGGCCTATCGCAGCATGGACGACGTGGTGCTGGACCTGCTCAACGGCAGGCAGCCCGAGCCCCAGGAGGAGGGGCAGCTGCTGGCCATGCTGGGCTGGCGGCGGGATGAACGGCTGCTGTGCATGCGGCTGGAGCCCCAGGTGCAGTCCGAGGCCGGGGTGACGGACCATACGCTGCACAGCGACCTGTTCCAGGTGTTCCCCCAGGGCTATATCCTGTTCTCCGGCCACCAGCAGTGCGTGCTGTTGAACCTCGACCGGCAGAGCCTGACGCTGCCGATGCTGCGCCACAGCCTGTCGCCGCTGTGCCGGGATTACTGCCTGTACGCGGGCATCTCCTCGCCGGTGCAGGGCACGGAGGAGCTGCACATCGCCTATCTGCAATCCCGCGTGGCGCTGGAGAAGGCGTTCCAGCTGGGCGGCGAGCGCTGGGCGATCCCGTTTTCCGACTGCGCGCTGGAGTACATGCTCAGCCGGACGCGGGAGGCCATGCCGCTGCGCCACTTGGTGGCCCCGGAGCTGAACCGCCTGATCGCTTACGACCGGGAGAAGGGCACCCAGTACTACGAGACTCTGCGGGCCTTCCTGCTCAATGAACGGGACATTCCCCGCACCTCCGGGGCGCTGATCATCCATCGCACTACGCTGCTGTATCGCCTGCGCAAGCTGCAAGCCGTGGCCTCCATCGACCTGGACGACCCCGGAACGCGGCTGCATCTGCTGATCTCCCTCTGGATACTGGATCACCAGGGGTGACGCGGCGGCTTTCGGGCCCCAATATCAGAGAATGTGCCCGGGAACGGTTGCAATCTCGGCGGCGACATGTTATAATGGGATTAAGCACTACAGTTATAAGGAGGCATTGGCATGGCTGGTTTGATGGACGAACTGGGCAAGGCGGTCGGCAAGGCCGTGGACGGCGCGAAGGACCTGTTTGAAAAGGCGAAGCCCGGAATCGAGGAGACCTTCGACAAGGTTTCCGACGGGGCCAGGGATCTGATCGAAAAGGCGAAGCCTGCCGTGGCGGACGCGCTGGACAAGGTGGGCGACGGTGCAAAGAACCTGGCGGAGAAGGCGAAGGCCGAGCGCAAGCCCGACCTGAAGGCGCAGATCTCCGACGAGGTCAAGGCCCAGGTGGAGCAGATTCGCAGTTCCGCCGCCACTGGCACCGACCCCATTCACGATTATATCCAGGCCAAGTTCGCAAAGACCGAGGAAAAGTTTGAGGAGACGAAGGCCGAGGCCGACAAGGCACTCCAGTCGGTCGCCGACGACGCGAAGCAGGCCGCCGACAAGGCGGAGGTCGCCGCCCAGGACGTGCTGAAGGCTGTGGGCGACGGGGTGCGCACGCTGGCCGACAAGGTCAAGGACACCTTCGAGCAGGTCAAGGGCGAAGCGGCCCGGGCCATCGTAGATGCCAGCAAGGATGCCGACGCGATGGCCGATGCCGCCGCCGAGGCCGTCGCGGACATGGCCGAAGCCGCCGAGGCTGCCGAAGCCGCCGCGGACATAGCTGATGCCGCCGAAGTTGCCGAAGCTGTCACGGACATGGCCGAAGCCGCTGCGGAAGAGGTCATCCTGGAGGGTCCCTCCGCCGACACGATGGCCGAGGTGTTCGAGACCGAGGCCGAGGATTTCGACGCCGAGGAGAACGAGGCGGAGTAGGGGAAGCGTCATACATGACACAGGGGCGGCCAATCGCCGCCCCTGTTGATACAGTGTTGTTCCTTTGCTGTGAATCGTGGTATATGATGTAAATGTAGCGGCGGCGCCCGCGCCGCCATAGCTCTCCGATCGAACGTGAAGAACTATGGCGGCG
>JAZSAA010000247.1:0-2047 GCA_045601625.1 Clostridia bacterium
GGATTTTCAAATTGAAAATTTGAAAACCGCGCCGCTTGTACCGCCACTAAATACTAACCACTAAATACTAAATACTCAAATTCTGATTTATCGAGCAACAGCTCGATAAATCAGAATTTACAGCGTCACCTCGTCGCTGAACAGATCGGCCAGGATCTTTTCCTTCACGCCTGAAACGGTGGTCTCGCGGATCTTCTGGCGCAGGGGCAGCACAGAGCGCGGGGAGACCGACAGCTCGTCGATGCCGATGGACAGGAAGGTCTCGGTCAGCTCCAGGTCGGCGCCCAGCTCGCCGCAGATGCCGACCCACACGCCGTTCTTGTGGGCGTTGTCGCACACCATCTTCAACAGGCGCAGCACCGCCGGGTGATGGGGGTTGAAGAAGCGGCCCAGGTCGTTGTTCTGGCGGTCGCAGGCCAGGGTGTACTGGGTCAGGTCGTTGGTGCCGCAGGAGAAGAAGTCCACCAGCTTGGCCAGGCGATCGCTCATCACCGCGGCGGCGGGGGTCTCGATCATGATGCCGATCTGCACGTCGTCGGCGAAGGGCTTGCCCTCGGCGGTCAGCTCCTTCTTGACCAGCTCGCACATCTTCTTGGCTTCCTTGACCTCCCAAACGCTGGTGACCATCGGGAACATGATGCCCAGCTTGCCGAAGGCGGAGGCGCGGTACAGGGCGCGCAGCTGGGTCTTGAAGATCTCGGGCCGGTTCAGGCAGATGCGCAGCGCGCGGTTGCCCAGGGCCGGATTCTCCTCCTTGGGCATCTCGAAGTAGTCGATCTGCTTGTCCGCGCCGATGTCCAGCGTGCGGATGACGACCTCCTTGCCGCCCATGTCGGACAGCACCTTCTTGTAGGCCTCGAACTGATAGTCCTCGCTGGGATAGTCGGAGCAGTTCAGGTACAGGAACTCGGAGCGGAACAGGCCCACGCCGCCGCCGTCGTTGCTCAGCACCACGGGCACGTCCTCGGGGTTGCCGATGTTGCAGAACACCTTGATGCTCTGGCCGTCCTTTGTGACGTTGGGCTGGCCCTTCAGCTGCTCCAGCAGCTTCTGGCGCTTGAGCTGCTCCTCCCGCTTGGCCGTCATCACGGCCCGGGTGGCGTCGTCGGCGTCCAGTATCACGGTGCCGGTGGCGCCGTCCACGATGCAGTCGCGGCCCTCGTATTCCGGCTTCAGCTGGTCGCCCACGCCGATGATGGCGGGAATGCCCATGGTGCGGGCCAGGATCGCCGTGTGGCTGGAGCCGCTGCCGCCCTCGGTGACGAAGGCCAGGATCTTGCTCTTGTCCAGCTGCACGGTCTCCGACGGGGCCAGGTCGTCCGCCGCCAGGATCACGGGCACGGGGCTGTCGATGCCGCCCTGCACCACGCCGGTCAGTATGCCGATGATGCGGCCGGAGACGTCCTTCACGTCGGCGGCGCGGGCCTGCATATAGGTGTCCTCCATCTGGGCGAACATGTCGGCGAACTGGGCGGCGGTATCGGTGACGGCGGCCTCGGCGTTCAGCTTTTCTTCTTTAATCAGGCCCTCGATGGCCTCGACATAGTCGTCGTCCTCGGCCATCATCTGGTGGGTCTCGAACAGGAACGCGGCCTCCTCGCCGGCCTCCTTCAGCGCCTTTTCATACAGCTCGCCCAGCTGCTCGATGGCCTTTTTCTGGGCGGCCTTGAAGCGGTCCCACTCGGCCACGGCGTCCTCCACCTTAATGCGGCGGATGACGCTCTTCGCGCGCTGGTAGTAGTACAGCGGCCCCATGGCCACGCCGGTGGATACGCCCTTGCCCTGGATAGAAATCATGGTCTATTCCTCCGTTTCGTTTTTTATTGGAAACAGGCGGCTGCCCCTCAGGCAGCCGCCTCAGGCCACGTTACCGGATTGGAGATTATTTCGCCCCCTACTCCCCCCCCGCCAGGGCGGCGGCCCCCCCAGCCGTCCCCCCCTGCACCGGCTCGGGCAGGGGATGGGGGGCGGAGGAGACGGGGGCCGAAGAGGCGGATCCCTCCGCAGGCACGGAAGAAGCGGCAGGGGAAGTCCCACCGCAGGCAGA
>JAZSAA010000248.1:0-15660 GCA_045601625.1 Clostridia bacterium
GATCAGTGTGGACGGCTCCACCGGCAAGATCTACGGCGAGGCCATCCCCACCGCCGAGGCGACCATCTCCGGCGACTTCGGTCGGTTTATGGCCTGGGCGGACGCCGTGCGCAAGCTGCGCGTGCGCACCAACGCCGATAATCCCCGCGACGCCATGCAGGCGGTGAAGTTCGGCGCCGAGGGCATCGGCCTGTGCCGCACCGAGCACATGTTCTTCGAGGGCGACCGCATCAAGGCCATGCGCGAGATGATCGTGGCCAAGGACGTGGAGAGCCGCAAGAAGGCGCTGGCCAAGGTCAAGCCGTATCAGCAGGGCGATTTCGAGGCCATGTACGAGGTGCTCCAGGGCCGTCCGATGACCGTGCGCTATCTCGATCCGCCGCTGCACGAGTTCGTGCCCACCAAGGAGGAGGACATCGTCGAGCTGGCCAACGAGATGAAGATCGACGTCGAGGATCTGAAACAGACCATTGCCGGTTTGCATGAGTTCAACCCGATGATGGGCCACCGCGGCTGCCGCCTGGCCGTCACCTATCCCGAGATCGCCGAGATGCAGACCGAGGCCGTCATCTCCGCCGCCATCAACGTCAACCGCAAGCATCCCGAGTACAAGATCGCGCCCGAGATCATGATTCCGCTGGTGGGCGAGGTGAAGGAGCTGAAGTTCGTCAAGGACGTGGTGGTCGCCACCGCAGACCGGCTGATCAAGGAGGCCGGCGTGGATATGAAGTACCACGTGGGCACCATGATCGAGATCCCGCGCGCGGCCGTGACCGCCGGCGAGATCGCCAAGGAGGCCGAGTTCTTCTCCTTCGGCACCAACGACCTGACCCAGATGACCTTCGGCTTCAGCCGCGACGACGCCGCCAAGTTCCTGAGCGCGTACTACGAGCACAAGATCTACGAGTTCGACCCCTTCGCCAAGCTGGACCAGACCGGAGTCGGTTCTTTGGTGAAGATGGCGGCCGAACAGGGCCGCGCCACCCGCCCCGACATCCATCTGGGCATCTGCGGCGAGCACGGCGGCGACCCGTCGAGCATCGAGTTCTGCCACAGGATCGGCCTGGACTACGTGTCCTGCTCGCCGTTCCGCGTGCCGATCGCCCGCCTTGCCGCCGCGCAGGCCGCGATCCAGAACGCCTGATAAGCCCTTGTAAGCCGACGTGTGCCGGCCTGTCCTCCCGGAAAAACGGGAGGCGGGCCGGCGTTTTGCGTGCCTCGGGCACAAACGGCGAAACGGCGGGCGGCTTCTGGGGCGGACACTTCAAAAATGTTCAAATAATGGAAATGATTTCTACAACAAATCAGCCTTTTTTTAGCGGTTGCGCTGTTGACAGCCAACTATTGTAATGTTATCATTAAATTTGACTCGGATGCATCTTTTTCGGGTTTTCTGCGGTCTAATAACCGGTGTTTATGGTTCGGGTGTGCTGCTCGAACGCCAATACTCTCGCAAGGAGCACCAAGACGATGAAAAAGCTGGTTTATCTGCTGGTAATGTGCCTCTGCCTGAACGGCATGGCCGAGGTTCCCTTCGCATGGCTGCGTTCCGCCAGCGCCGAGACGCAGGCGCCCAAGGCCGCGAAGTCCTCCAAGAGCAAGAAAAAGAAGTCCTCGAAGTCGGAGGCTGACCAGGATAAGAAGGAAGAAAAATCCTATAAGCTGGACCTCTCCGAAAACAGTGAAGCGAAGATGAGCGACATCCTGAAATACGCAAAGCTGGACATTGAGCTCAAGGACATCAAGAAGATCGAGCTGGTGAAAAAGAGCGATAAGAAGTACCTCGCCTGGGAGAAGGACGAGGAAAACGAGGATGATTACATCTTTACCGTGCTGAAGAGCTTCAAGAAAGTCGAGTTGCGCATTTCGACCAAGAAGACCAGCAGGCTCCTGGTGCTGAAGAACGGCAAGAAGGCCTCGAAGCCGGACGAGGACATGAAAAAGCAGGAAGCGCCGGCAGAAGAGAAGCAGGAAGAACCGGCAAAGGAAAAGCGGGAAGCGCCGGCAGAAGAGAAGCAGGAAGAACCGGTAGAAGAAAAGAAAGAAGAACCGGCAGAGGAAAAGCGGGAAGCGCCGGTCGAGGAAAAGCAGGAAGAACCTGCCGAGGAAAAGCGGGAAACGCCGGTCGAGGAAAAGCAGGAAGAACCGGCCGAGGAAAAACGGGAAGCGCCGGTTGAGGAAAAACAGGAACAACCTGCTGAAGAGAAGCAGGAAGAACCCGTCGAGGAAAAGCAGGAGGAACCTTCGGAAGAAACCCAGGATGCGCCCGCGGAAAATGAGGGCGAGGACGCGAATGGGGAAGCTGAAAAACAGACCGAAGTCGAAAATGAAGCCACAGTAACCGACCCGGCGGATGAAGCAGTACCCCAGACGGAAGCGGGGCAGACCTCCGCCGCCACCGACGACCCCGCGAAGGCCGCGGAGGATGCGACCAGTCAGGCGAATGAGCAAGCGACCGAGGCGGCTACGGAGCAGGCGACCGAGGCGGCTACGGAACCGGTAACCGAAGCGGCAACTGAACCGGCGACCGAACCGGCGACCGAGGCGGCGACAGAGCAAAAGGCCGAGGCGGCGACCGAACAGGCGACAGAAGCGACAGCCGAGAGCGCCGGGACGCCCGCCAACGCCTCCGAGGGCGAATCCGGCAACGCCGAAAGCGCGAGCGACGACGGGCAGGATGCGGCGGACCAGACGGCCGCCGGGCCCGAAGCAAAGAATGAAGCGCCCCAGGCGGGCATCCCGGAGGATGCCGAGGCCTGGTTTGCCGGGGAGAGCGCGACGGTGGCGGGCACGCTGCAGGAAATCGTCGGTAAGCTGGCCGGCGGGGAGACGGTGAACATCCACACCAGCCGGACGCTGCTTGTCGAGGGCGCGTCGCTGGAGCTGCTGTCGAAGGTGACGGTGATCCCCGATCCGGGCATGTTCGACGAAAGCTACGGTGTGTACTTCATGCCGATCCGCAAGAGCGAATCCCAGGTACAGAGCAACGACGCCCCCTCAAGGCCTTTTGATTCCCAGCAGCTGCTTTCGCTGATCCCTTCGATGGGCGACAGGGTGGACTTGTGCATCTGGGTCGAGAAGAATGAGACCCCGTCCCAGGGCGAGGAGCAGGGCCAGACAGGGGAAAAGCCGGTGCTCAACGTGAAGGCGAAGGGCGTCGAGAGCCAGGGCTGGAGCAGGACCCAGCCGGAGTTCACCCTCTCTGGTATCCCGGAGGGCAAGGACTGGACCTACACGGCCATTATCTATGACGAGAGGTTCGTGCCGATCTCCGGAAATTTCTACACGCCGGCCCAGGAGGGCGTCTACAACCTGCGCTTCGCCATGCTGGACGAGCTTGGCGACATCCTGGCCCTTTCCGACGAGTACGCGCTGATGCTGGACTGGACCGCCCCCGAGGTGGAGATCGGGGAGGACGGTACGACCAGCTTCACGCTGAACGTCTCCGCCACCGACAAGATCAGCGGCGTGGATGCGGTGTCCGTGGACGGCGGCAAGACCTGGCACAGGATGGATGAAGGCGAGTACAGCGTCACCAACCAGCAGGAGACGACCTATAAGGCCGGCGACGTGAGGGTGCGCGACGTGGCCGGAAACATCTTCAAGTCCGAGGAGGAATACACCGTCACGGAGGCCGAGAACGCGGAAGGCGACGGCGAGGACGGCGAAGGCGGCGATTCCGGTGGCGGCGGCGGCAGCTTCGGCGGCGGCGGCGGGAGCGGCGGCGGAGACGGCAAGGCTGCGCTGCCTCATTCCAGCGGCGACGGGGACGAGGGCGCCGATTACGACGCCCTGGAGCTGGAGCTGCCGGACGAGCCCATGAAACAGCTGACCGTGGGCGGCGTGCCCATGGAGCTGACGCTGATGCTGGCCTCGGCCCAGGAGGCGGGCGCCCCGGTGGGCGACGACCAGCCCTTCACCGCCCGGCTGCGCTACTGGGAGGACGCGGCGGTCGACGACGCGCCGAATACGCTGTTGCTGGAGGCCGAGATCGACGATGACCTGGGCGACCAGTTCACCTATGAGTGGCGCTTCAACGGCGAGGTCTACCGGCTGCTGGCCAACAGCGGCATCAAATACGTGGCGCTGAAGGTGCGCGACGTGGTGGCCGCCTTCCCCACGGAGGGCTTCACCGGCGGCACCAGGTACACCGAGCTGAAGATGCAGGGCGTTTCGACCCGGAAGTTCGACTACACGCTGTCGATGCGCATAAACCTGGACCCCGCCCACGTCTCGGCGATGACGGACAGCGATTACTCCGAGGCCTGCGATCTTTCGATCCACGCCGAGGTGGAGGGAAAGAATTACGAGCTGAGCAATTCGCCCCAGAGCATGATGTATTTCTACAATGTCTTCGTCGGACCCGAGGACATGTTGGATCAGCCCTTTGGCGAGTACGATGCGAACGCATAAGCGTGAGAGCGAACGACAAACAGGGGAGGCTGATTCCATGAGGAAAAACAAGCTGCGCGTCTGCTGCCTGGCAGTGGCGCTGGCCGTGCTCGCCGGCGTGCCGGCGCTGGCCCAGATATCCTTCCAGGGCACCGTCGTCTCCAGCAAGACCATCGCCGTGAACGCGCCCTTCGGCGGGATCGTGGACGAGATCGAACTGCGCAGGGGCGATCCCATACAGATCGGCGGACCGGTGGCCACCATCCGCACCACGAAGGTGTTCGCCGACATGGACGGCACCGTCAGCGGCATATTCGCCCGGGAGGGCGACCAGACCGAGGGCATCACCGAGCGCTACGGCGCGGTGATGTACCTGGAGCCAGTGAACCGCTACGTGGTCTCCGCGACCACAGAGAAGGCCTACAACAGCAGCGAGACCCGTTACATCCACATCGGCGAGCGCGTGCACCTGGCCTGCACCAAGGACGGCACCCACGTGGGCACCGCGGTGGTCACCAACGTCAGCGGCGAGACCTCCTCGGAGAGCTCTTCCAGCAGCTCCTCCGACAACGCCAGCTACACCAACTACAAGCTGGAGGTCACCAGCGGCGATTTCTACATGGGCGAGACGGTGGGCACCTACCGCGACAGCAACCACTCCTCCGAGAGCCGCATCGGCAGGGGCACGATCCAGCAGAACGCCGCCGTGGCCGTCAAGGGCACCGGCAGCATCCTGAAGATGCACGTGCAGGTGGGCGACCAGGTGGAGCGCGGCGAGGTGCTGTTCGAGACGGTGGAGGGCGTGCTGGACGGCCTGTACGCCATGGACAACACCATCTATTCCCCGCTGAACGGCATCGTGGCCTCCGTGGACGCGGTGCAGGGCAGCTCGGTGGACAAGAACGGCAAGCTGATCTCGATCTACCCCGAGGAGGCGCTTCAGATCGCCATCAAGGTCTCCGAGCTGGACCTGAAGGAAATCCACGAGGGCGACCGGGTGTCCATCGAGTTCGAGTGGGACATGGACGGCACCAGGCAGGTTCCCGGCGTGGTGGACAGCATCTCCCGCGTGGGCGAGGAGCAGTCCGACAAGAACGCCGACGCCCAGTATACCGCCTACGTGAACTTCACCCCCGACGATTCCGTGCGCCTGGACATGACGGTGAACGTCTATACCCAGCCCGGCGCGGACGACGGCGCGGGGGAGGATAGCCTGGCCGATGAAGAGGCCGGGCATTGACCGAAAGCATCTTTAAAAGGAGAATAAGAGCATGAAGAAAATCTGCATACTGCTGGCCCTGGTGCTGGCTCTGGCCTGTGTTCCCGCGATGGCCGCAGAGGGCGACGCGATCCTGGGCCTGTCCGATGAGAACACGCTCAACTTCGGCTATTGCTTTGCCCAGGGGGATACGCTGTACCTGGTCAGCTACGGCAATATGTATACCTTCCATGTGGGCGATTCCGACCTGAAGGAATATGAAATCAGCGTGCCGGAGGGCCTGACCGTGGGGGGCGGCAGCTTTGAGTTTGTCTCGCTGCCCTTTGCCGCCGACGGCAAGCTCTACGCCTTCAACCTGCTCACGGAGTACGGCCTGAACACCGAGTTCAAGGGCGCGATACTGACGGAGCTCACCCTCGGGGACGACGGCGTCGCCGCCTCCACGAAGGTTTGCGACGTGGACTGGAGCAGCCTGGTGGAATTCTACGACAACAATTCCTATCCCATCCAGCCCGACATCATCATCGGCGCCCAGGGCCAGGCCTTCGCCCGCTACTACGACAACCAGGGCGATTACCGGACCGTGTCCATCGACCTGGCTAGCGGCGCGACCCGCGACATCGAGGACCTGGGCGGGGCCTTCACCATCCTGCCCTACAAGGACGGCACCCTCCTGGCGGAGATGTTCAACGGCGATAACGCCGAGACGGCCCAGCTGGTGAGCTACAATTACACCGACGGCAGCGTGCAACAGCTTTGCGAGCTGCCCGTGGAAAACTACGTGCCGCCCGTCGGCCTGGCCTACGACCAGGCGTCGGACACCCTGTATTGCGTGAAGTCCGGCGAGATCTGCCCCATCGACGTGCAGGCGGGCACCGTCGGCGAGGGCCTGGTCGATATGCCCATCGAGGCCTACAACGCCGCGCCGGGCTGCGTGCTCAACGGCGGCTACTACGCCTTCGCCAGCGAAGGCGCGGCCATCCGCAACCTCGACCCCGCCCAGAAGGCCCAGACCAAGCTGCGCATCAACGACAGCTTCTGGTCTGAAAGCGTGAACTCCGCCTATTACCGGTTCGCCAACGCCCACGGCGACGTCAGCGTGGTGCTCTCCCGCGAATACAGCGAGGTGGAGAACCTGATCGAGAACATGATGAACCGGGACGACCGCGTGGACATCTACATCCTGGCCACCTCCAATTCCATCTACGAGGCGCTGTACAACCGCGGCTACCTGATGGAGCTGGACGGCAACGAAAAAGTCAAGGCGCTGGCCGACAGCCTGTATCCCAGCATCCGGGAGCGCCTCTCCACCAACGGCCACCTGGTGGCGCTGCCCATTTCCACCTACAGCTGGGCCGTCGGCATCAACGAAAAGGCCCTGGAAAAGCTGGGCATGAAGCTGGCGGACGTGCCCGACGACTGGTCCGGCTTCCTGGATTTCCTGACGAGCCTGCAGGGCAAGCTGAACGCCGAAACCGGCATCCACCTGGTCTACAGCGGCTACACCGACGTGGACCTGCGCTACGAGCTGCTGAACATGATCCTGACGGACTTCCAGTACTACGTCAACGCCAGCAACCCCGATCAGGGCTATGACGCCCCGCTGGTGCACGAGCTGCTGGAGAAGCTGGAGAAGATCGACTTCAACGCCCTGGGCGTGCCCTCGGAGTCGGACGACGACGTGTTCATGCTGGACGCCTACGACGAAGAATCCGTGCTGCTCCAGACCAGCGCCGGGTGCAGCCTGGGCAATTTCTACCCCTCGTACACGCCCGTGCTGATGCGCGTGGTGCCGGACGCGCCCGCCTACCTGGTGCTGGACACCACCGTGATGGTCGTCAATCCCTTCACCAAGAACCCCGAGGCCGCCCTGGCCTTCGCCGGCGAGCTGGTGGACAACCTGAGCAACCAGACCCGCTACTGCCTCTGCCCCGAACTGAGCGAGCCCATCCGCGGCCAGCAGAACCAGGCCGTGATCGACGAGCTGAAGGAGGAGCTGGACGCGCTGAAGGCTGATTACGACGCCGCGGACGCCGAGGAGAAGCAGGGCATGGAGGAGGACCTCCGGGAGGAGACCGAGGCCTACGAATCCGCCCAGGCCAACAACTGGGAGGTTTCGCCCACCGAACTGGAGTGGTATCGCGCCCATGACGGGAACATCATCACCTCCATCTACAACTGGCTGTATCCCGACACCACCTCCGACGAGGACGAGGACACCATCGGCCAGGCCGCCGAGGCCGAGGACCTGATGGACCAGTACCTCCAGGGCCAGATCAACCTGAACGACATGCTCGCCGGCATCGACAGGAAGGTGCAGATGCGCCGCCTGGAGGGCAACTGACGACGGACCGGAAGACATAACAATATAATCTCCATTGCGGCGGGGATGGGCGTCAGCCCGTTCCCGCCGGTCATGGGAGGACAAAGTGTTTATTCGCAAGAAATCCGTATGGCTGTTCCTGGCGCCGGGGCTGATGGGGCTGATGCTGTTCTACGTCATCCCCTTCTTCGGGGGCATCTACTACAGCCTGACCGACGGCACCTACCGCAACGCCTTTGTGGGCATGGCCAACTACGTGGGCATGTGGCGCAACCAGATGTTCCTGCTGGGCCTGAAGAATACCCTCGAGCTCTCGCTGATTTGCGCCCCGCTGGTGTGGGTGCTGTCCTTCGGCATCGCCTCCCTGCTGAACCGGTTGCGGCCCAGGGGCGCTTTTTTCCGCAACAGCGTGCTGCTGCCCTATCTGATGCCCTCGTCGGCCATGCTGCTTTTCTGGCTGGTGATATTCGACTTCGGCGGCGTGATCAACCGCCTGGTGGTGGCCCTGGGCTTCGACCGGGTGATGTGGCTGCAGGGCAGCGCCATGCGCGTGCCCATCATACTGCTGTTCGTGTGGAAGAACCTGGGCTTCGCGGTGATCATATTCCTCTCGGCCATACAGGCCGTTCCCGTGCCGCTGTACGAATACGCCACGCTGGAGGGCGCGGGCTTCCTGCGCCAGACCTTCGGCATCACGCTGCCGATGATCGTGCCCACGGCGTTCCTGGTGATCATACTGGAATGGATCAACGCCTTTAAGATATTCAAGGAAGTCTATTTTATCAGCGGCTCCTATCCCGATGAATCGGTGTATACGCTGCAGCACTATATGAACAACATGTACAACAAGCTGAATTACCAGAACGTGACCACGGCGGCCTACAGCTTCGCGCTGATCGTGTTCGCGCTGTTCGGCGTGTTGTTCTGGACCCAGCGCCGTTTGCTGAAGCGGCTGAGCTGACGCGGGGGGGTGTCTGGATATGGATAATCTCAAGGTCCGGCAGCCCGGCGGCAGGAAGCTGGTGACGCGGACGATCCTGGGCCTGCTGGCGGTGGTCATGCTGGTGCCCGTCGTGGTGACCATACTGTATTCCTTCTGCTCGCCCGCGGAAATCGGGGCGTTCATGAAGACCCGCGGCAAGTACGACACCTCCGTCTGGATGGAGGTGAAGCTGGTGCCGCAGATCTTTTCACTGAGCCAGTACTACACCATACTGGTGCGGGACATGTCCATACTGCGCATGTTCGTCAACTCCGTGGTGTATGCGGTGATGATCCTGCTGGGTCAGGCCGTGGTGGTGCCGATGATGGCCTACGGCCTCAGCCGCTTCCGGTTCCGGGGCCGGGAGGCGATCTTCTTCGGCATCATCATGCTGATGCTGCTGCCCTTCCAGGTGACGATGGTGCCCAACGTGCTGACGCTGCGCACCGTGGGCCTTTTGAACACGGTGTGGGCGGTGATCCTGCCGATGTGGTTTTCGCCGTTCTACATCTTCCTGATCCGGCAGTTCATGCTGGGCCTGCCCAACGAGCTGCTGGAGGCGGCCCAGATGGACGGCGCGGGCACGCTGCGCTGCTTCGGCTATGTGGTGGTCCCGGTCTGCCGTCCGGTGATCGGCGCGGCGGTGGCGCTGTCCTTCGCCGACTGCTGGAACCTGGTGGAGCAGCCCATGACCTACCTCAGCCAGCGCATGGACCTGTACCCGCTGTCGGTGGAATTCAACCGCCTGGCGGGCACCAACGCCAGGATCGTGTTTGCCGGCGCGGCGCTGTACATACTGCCGGCGCTGTTCATCTACCTGTACTTCCTGGAGGACATCCTCTCGGGCGTGCAGCTGACGGAGCTGAAATAAACCTGGGCTTGGCATTGAATAACAGAGAGGGTTATCTGCGATGAATTTGAAAAAGTTTGCCATACGGGGCATCGTGTTTCTGGCGGTTTTTGTGGCCCTGTGCATGTTCTTCTCGGGCACGGTGCGCACGATCACCACGCCCAAGGTGCGCCTGGCCACTCCCAAGAAGGGCAAGCTGGAGGAACGGATCAAGCTCAACTGCAAGCCGGCCTTCCCCAACACGGAGCCGGTGAGCTACGCCCTGGCCGAGGGCATCACGCTGAGCATCGTCAAGGTCAATTCCCGTGCGGGCTATACCGTGCAGGCGGGCGAGGTCATCATCGAGGCGAAGGTGGCCGACTACGACGCGAAGTACAAGCAGTACCAGCAGGACTATGACAACGCCGCCGCCCAGCTGCTGTCCATTGAGAACAAGAACCGGCGCACCCGCATCACCCAGCGGGACCAGGACTATGCCGACGCCTACTACGGCCTGCAGCAGGCCCGCCACGACATGGTGGACAAGGAGCTGGAGATGGATTCCCAGCTGTCCCGGGAGAAGCTGGAACGGACGCAGACGGGCTACCCCGAGGGCGCCAGCGACGAGCTGAAGAAGCGCATCGACGCCTGGCGCGCCGCCACGGAGGCCATGAACAAGGCCCAGGCCGCCATGGACAGCGCCTCCCGCTACACCGTAGACGACACCGTCTGGTCCTACATCACCGAGCGCCGCGAGCAGCAGGAGAAGCTGGAGGAGGCGGAGAAGGGCCTGCGCACGCTGGTTTCGCTGAACGACGGCGCGAAGGCCATCACCGCGCCCCACGAGGGCTACCTGGCGGAGATGAAGGTCAACGTGGGGGACACCTACGATGGCACCCAGCCGCTTTTCACCATCACCCCGACGGACGTGCTGCCCGTGCTGCGCGCCGACCTGACCAACGTGGAGCGCACCATTACCCCCGGCATGGCCGTGAACCTGGAGAACAATTCCAACACCGGCAGCAAGGTCGTAGGTACCGGCACCGACACCGAAAACAAGAAATACGTCGACATCGAAATGACCAAGGAGATCATCAACGCCGCGGGCAGCGTGTACGGCATGATGGAGAACGGCGTAAGCATGGTGCTGGTCTACAACGCCAAGGAGACCACCACGCTGCTGGAAACCAACGTGCTGCGGGGCAGCAAGCCCGATTACTATGTGTTCGTCGCCAAGCGCAACGAGGGCGCCTTCGCCGGCGATAGCTATACGGTGGAGGAAAAGAAGGTCAAGGTGCTGGGCATGACCTCGGAGCGGGCCTCCGTGCAGGACGACCTGTCGGCCTACATGATCGCCTACGGCGAGGACCGCGCCATCAGCAACGGCGATACCGTGATGGAATACGTGCAGACGGGCGCGCAGGATGAAGAGGAAACTGAGTGACGATCGGGGGCGCTAACATGGAATATCGCAGGCGCATAATGCCCTGGGTGCTGGTTGCCCTGGGCATGGCGATGGCGCTGTGGGCATGGGTCATGCTGCGCCAGACCCCGAACGTGTTGCAGTACACGATCCTGGCCCCGGCGGCGGGGGACGAGGCCGCGGGCCTCTCCGCGACGCTGACCAAGGGGCAGGAGGTCATTGAGGGCCAGCGCGCCAACTACAGGAGCATGGCGCTGGACGGCGTGAGCGTCAACGTCAAGCTGAGCAGCGAGACCGGCTCGGCTGCCGTCAATCTCATCGCCATGGGCGAGGGGTGGCTGGAGGTGTATCCCCGCGTGGTGAAACAGGGCCGCCGCATCAGCGAGCTGGAGCTGCAGCACGGCACGGCGGTAATCATGCTGGACGAGGGGCTGGTCGTCAAGCTGTTCGGCTCCGAGCTGCCGAAGGAGGCCACTGTAAAGCTGAACAACGTGGACTACCGCGTGGTCGGCGTCGTGCGGCACGGCGGCAGTGTGTTTGGCGGGCGCGGCGTGGGCGACGCCGTGAGCTACGACGCCTACATCCCGCTGAACGCCGTGCAGACCAACGGCGTGACGCTGCAAACCCTGACCCTTTCCGCCGCGCCCAAGGCCGGGTCCGGCTGGGTCAACACCTTCCAGGCCAGCGCGGCCCAATGGGCGGAAAACGGCAGCCTGATCGACCTGGGCAAGGAGGCCATGCGCGGCACGATGGTGCTCAGGATACTGCTGATGATCGTGGGCCTGTACGCGATGTTCGGGCTGTTCCTGCGCCTGACCGATGTGGTGACGGGCTGGTTCGCGGCTTACCGGAACGCGCTGAAGCAGCGCTACTTCAGGGAGATGATCCCCAGGCTGCTGGGCACCGTGGCGCTGACGCTGGTGTGCTACGCCGCGCTGGTGGGCGCGACCTGGCTGCTGCTGTATTACTCGGTGCAGCCGGTGTACACCTTCACCGAATGGGTGCCTGACAACTTCGTGGAGTGGTCCTCCATCAGCAGGGTGTTCTGGAACCTGGTGTCCGCCTCGGCGGGCCTGGTGCGCATCGGCACCCGGGAGCTGCGCGTGGTGGAATTCTGGACCGGCCAGCTGCGCTGGGGCGTCATACTGGCCCTGCTTGGCGCGGCCCTGCTGCCGAAGGCTTGGAGGAAGGGGAAACGATAGACGCAAATGACCCGGATCGATTTCGATCCGGGTCATTTGCGTAAACCTCATTGTTCCCTTCTGCGTCCCCACCGGAGGAAGTAGTAGGTCACCTCGATGGCGCAGCAGCACATCCAGCCCACGGGATAGCCGAAGCCCACCAGGAACGGGGTGTTGGCCACGAAGCGGGTGACCACGAACAGGTAGACCTGGCGGATGGCCACGAAGGACAGCAGCATGATGAACATCGGCGCGCGGGAATCGCCCCGGCCCCGCAGCGCGCCGGCCAGCGTGTGGTTGACGCAGTTGAACAGCAGGAAGAAGGTGTTCGCGCGCATGAACAGCACGCCGTACTGGATCACCGAGGGGTCCTGGCTGAACAGCCGCACCGCGGGCTCGGCGAAGATCACCAGCACCACCGCGACCACCAGCGTCACGCCCAGGGACAGACCGATGGTGATCCAGGTGCCCCGGTCGGCCCGGTTGTACTGTTTCGCGCCGATGTTCTGGCTGACGAAGGTGGTGGCGGCCATGGCGGTGGACTGCATGGGCAGCATGATGAACTGGTCCAGCTTGTTGTAGCAGCTCCACCCGGCCATGCAGCCGGAGCCGAAGTGGTTGATGTAGGACTGCACGAACACGTTGGAGAAGGCTGTGATGACCGATTGGATGCCCGCCGGCAGACCCACCGCGAGGATGCGCCGCAGCACGGGCAATTCGATGCGCAGGTCCCGCCAGGTCAGCCGGTAGATGTCCCTCGTGTTCGTCAGCAGCCGCAGCACCAGCGCCGCCGAAACCAGCTGGGAGAGGACCGTGGCGTAGGCCACGCCGGCGATGCCCGCCTTCAGGCCGATGACGAAGGCCAGGTCCAGTATGATGTTCAGCACGCTGGTCAGCGCCAGGAACAGCAGGGGACGGGTGGTGTCGCCCACGGCGCGGCGTATGCCGCTGCCGGTGTTGTAGATCAGCAGGCCGGAAAAGCCCCAGAAGTAGATGGTCAGGTAGGTGACGGCGTCCTCGAGCACGTCGTCGGGGGTGGACATCAGCCGCAGCATGGGCCGCACCCCGGCGATGCCGACCAGCGTGAACAGCGCGCACATCACGAACGTGACGGCCACGGTGGTCTCCACGGCGCTGTGCAGCCGCTCCGGGTCCCGCGCGCCGAAGTGCTGGGCGATCACCACGCCCGCGCCCACCGAGAAGCCGTTGAAGAAGAACACCAGCATGTTGACGATCATCGTCGTGGAGCCGACGGCGGCCAGCGCCTCCTTGCCCACGAAGTTGCCCACCACGATGCTGTCCACGGTGTTGTACATCATCTGGAAGATGTTGCCCAGCATCAGCGGCAGCGCGAACAGCACGATCTGCCTTACGATCGAACCGCTGGTCATGTCCCGGGTCGTGCGCCCCCCGGCAAGCCTAAAAGCCATACGCCATCCCGCTCCTTTGGTTCCATTATAGACCAACCGGGGAGATCGCGCAAGCGCGGCTTCGACAAAAAGCCCGTATGTTTACCTGCGGTGGATTGACGCGCCGCCGCCGAGGTTGTATAATGGGTTGGATTTCGGAAATCGACGTACTGAAAAGGAGAAAAACCATGAAAGACATTATGGATTACATGTCCAGGGAGCTTGGAGGCGCGTCACCGGCCCTGACCGCGGCCTATCTGGTGGTGGGCCTGCTGATCGTGATCATGTCGATCGTGTGCCTGGTGTTGGAGATCCGCGTGTGGCTGTGCTACAGCAAGGCCAACAAGCGGGGCATTTCCACCCACATGACCGGCCTTGAGAGCGCCCGCTACGTGCTGGACCAGTCGGGCCTGGGCCACGTCAAGGTGCGCAAGGCCGGCTTCCTGCGGGAGGCGCTGTTCGGCAACTACTACAACGTGGCCACCAAGACCATCTACCTGCGCTCCTGGCTGGGCAAGATCGACGAAAAGACCACGGTGACCTCCACCGCCCTGGGCGTGCAGAAAGCGGCCATCGCCCGGCTGTGCGAGGAGGGCGACGGGCAGGCCAGGACACGCGGCAAGCTGTCGCTGCTGGGCGTGTTCGGGCCGCTGCTGTTCATCCCGATCATACTTGTCGGCGTGATCATCGACTTCCTGGTGATGAAGGACATCACCATCGTGTCCTACGTGTGCATGGGCGTCAGCTTCCTGCTGCTGGTCGCCGGCTTCATCGTCACCTGGCTGAACATCCCCGTGGAGAAGCGGGCCAACCAGCTGGCCCTGCGGATGATGCGGGAATACGGACTCGCCACCGAGGACGAGTTGGAGATGATGGCCGATGTCTACGACGCCTACATCCTGTCCTACATCGCCCAGTTTATCCTCGAGGTGCTGCGCGTCGTCCAGTGGATCCTGGAGATCGTCATCAAGATCCAGACCAGCAAGGACGACTGAAAACGGCTTCATTCTGACAGTCATTCTGTCATGAAAGCAGAACAGACATTGTAGCGGCGGCGCCCGCGCCGCCACAGTATTCCGCCAATGGAATGTACTGTGGCGGCGCCCGCGCCGCCGCTGCATACGTCACCGTTCGATTTATACCGTTCCCCTATTTACAGTAAAGAACTTTTGCTGCCGCACAGGATGCCATCGATACGCTTGTCGTCCTGAGCGAAATCGTGCCGCAGGCTTGCGCAGCACAGGATCTTTTCAACCCCGCCAGCGCCTCGCCGGCGGGGCTTACATTATCGGCTTAGATCACTTCCACCTTGATCAGGTTCGTGTTGCCGCTCTTGCCGTTGGTGACGCCGCCGGTGATGACGATCTTGTCGCCCGGCTTCAGGCCCAGCTTCTCCTTCGCCAGCTGGGTGGCCACGTAGAACAGCACGTCGGTGGAGGTGTATTCCACACTCAGTGCGGGCAGCACGCCCCAGGACAGGGCCAGCTTGCGCATGGTGTGCTCGCTGGTGGTGACGCCGAGGATGTCCACCGGGGCGCGGAAGCGGGAGATCATGCGCACGGTGCTGCCGGACAGCGAGCAGGCCACGATGGCCTTCGCGCCCACGTCGATGGCCATGGCGCACACGGCGTGGCTGATGGCGTCCACGGTGGAGTGGGTGACGAACTGGTTGTCGTGGAAGCGCTGGGCGTAGTCGATCTCGCCCTCGGTGGCCTCGGCGATCTTAGCCATCACGGCCACCGATTCCACAGGGTGTTTGCCCGCGGCGGTCTCGCCGGAGAGCATCACCGCGCTGGTGCCGTCGTAAACGGCGTTGGCCACGTCGGAGATCTCGGCGCGGGTGGGTCGCGCATTGTGGATCATGGATTCCAGCATCTCGGTGGCGGTGATCACCCGCTTGCC
>JAZSAA010000249.1:0-2953 GCA_045601625.1 Clostridia bacterium
TATTTAGTGGTGGTGCAAGCGGCGCGGTTTTCAAATTTTCAATTTGAAAATCCGCGGTTTCGGCCTTCAGCCGAAACTGACTTGCCCGAATTGAAAATTCGGTCAAGCCACCGTCCCCTACGGGGGTTGTTTGATTATAGGGAAACGGCAGAGATTACAACGTTTCTTGGTCCTTAATTCAAAAAAATCCGTTAGGATTTTCTCCTCCACTAACCACTAAATGCTAAATACTAAATACTGAATTTTTATTTGTTGCCCCGCGGCAAATCAGAATATCCCCCCCAAAACCCCCACCGCCAGCGCCCCCAGCCAGGCCACGGCGCACTGGAACACCACCACGGCCACGGCCCAGCGGGCGCCCAGCTCCCGCCTGATGGCGGCGACGGCGGCGGCGCAGGGGGGATACAGCAGGCTGAACACCAGCAGCGAGCCGGCGGCCAGCGGGGTCAGCGCGTTCGCCACGCCCCCGGCATAGAGCACCTTCAGCACCGAAACCACGCTCTCCTTGGCCATGAAGCCGGAGATCAGCGCGGTGGCCACCCGCCAGTCGCCCAGCCCGATGGGCCGCAGAACCGGCGCGACCCACCCGGCCAGGGTGGCCAGCAGGCTTGCCTCGGAATGCTCCTCGGGCAGCAGGTTGAAGCGCAGGTCGAAGCTCTTCAGCAGCCACACCACCACGGTGGCGACCAGGATCACCGAGAAGGCCCGCTGCAAAAAGTCCTTGGCCTTCTCCCACAGCAGCTGGGCCACGCTGCGGGGGGTGGGCAGGCGGTAGTTGGGCAGCTCCATCACGAAGGGCACCGCCTCGCCCCTGAACAGCGTGTTCTTGAACAGCACCGCCACCAGTATGCCCACCAGTATGCCCAGCACATACAGCTCCACCATCACCAGCCCGCCCCGCCTGGGGAAGAAGGCCTGCACGAAGAAGGCGTAGATGGGCAGCTTGGCGGTGCAGCTCATGAACGGGGTCAGCAGTATGGTCATCTTGCGGTCGCGCTCGCTGGGCAGCGTGCGGGTGGACATCACCGCCGGCACCGTGCAGCCGAAGCCGATCAGCATCGGCACGATGCTCCGGCCCGAAAGCCCGATGCGCCGCAGCAGCTTGTCCATGAAGAAGGCCACCCGGGCGATGTAGCCGCTGTCCTCCAGTATGGAAAGGAAGAAGAACAGCGTGACGATGATGGGCAGGAAGCTCAACACGCTGCCCACGCCCTCGAAGATGCCGTCGACGATCAGCCCGTGGATGGCCGCGTTCACGCCCCCGGCGGTCAGCGCGGCGTCCACCGCCTCCGTCAGCGCGCCCACGCCCGTCTCCACCAGCCCCTGCAGCCAAGCCCCGATCACGTTGAAGGTCAAAAAGAACACCAGCCCCATGATCAGTATGAACATCGGTATGGCCGTATACTTGCCCGTCAGCACGCGGTCGATCCGCTGGCTGCGCTCGTGCTCCCGGCTCACCCTCGGCTTGGTGACGCACCGGTCGCACACCCTGCGGATGAACGCGAAGCGCATGTCGGCGATGGCCGCGCTGCGGTCCAGGCCGCGCTCCTTCTCCATCTGGAGGACGATGTGCTCCAGCGTCTCCCGCTCGTTCTGATCCAGCTTCAGCTGCTCCAGGATCAGCCTGTCCCCCTCGACCAGCTCCGCCGCGGCGAAGCGGGGCGGCAGGCCGGCGGCCCGGGCGTGGTCCTCGATCAGGTGCACCACCGCGTGCAGCGCCCGGTGCACCGCGCCGCCCTCGTCCTCGGGGCCGCAGAAGTCCTGCCGGAGGGGCTTTTCCTGGTAGTGGGCGATGTGCACGGCGTGCTGCACCAGCTCGTCCACGCCCTGGTTCTTCGCCGCCGAGATCGGCACCACCGGCGTGCCCAGCGCGGCCTCCATGCCGTTGATGTCCACCGAGCCGCCGTTGCCGGTCATCTCGTCCATCATGTTCAGCGCCACCACCGTGGGCACCCCCATCTCCAGCAGCTGCATGGTCAGGTACAGGTTGCGCTCGATGTTGGTGGCGTCCACGATGTTGATGATGGCCTTCGGCTTTTCCCGCAGCACGAAGTCCCGGGAAACCAGCTCCTCGCTGGAATAGGGCGACATGGAATAGATGCCCGGCAGGTCGGTCACCAGGGTGTCGTCGTGGCCCCGGATGGCCCCGTCCTTGCGGTCCACCGTCACGCCGGGGAAGTTGCCCACGTGCTGGTTGGAGCCGGTGAGCTGGTTGAACAGGGTGGTCTTGCCGCTGTTCTGGTTGCCCACCAGCGCGAAGGTCAGAAGCGTGCCCTCCGGCAGCGGGTCGCCGCTGCCCTTGGGGTGGTACTTGCCGTCCTCGCCCAGGCCCAGGTGGGGCGATTCCCGCCGCTTGGCGGGCCTGTCCGCCGGCGCTTCCACCGGGTGGTGGATGGGCAGCACGGTGATGCGGTCCGCGTCCGCCAGCCGCAGCGTCAGCTCATAGCCGTGGATGCGCACCTCCATCGGGTCTCCCAGCGGGGCCAGCCGCACCAGCTCCACCTCCGCCCCGGGGATCACCCCCATGTCCAGGAGGTGCTGCCGCAGCGCCCCCTCCCCGCGAACGCTCTCGATTCGCGCATACTGCCCGATCTGTAATTCCCGCAAAGTCATAGCCGTCACTCTTTTCGCGTTGTTGGCAAATTCTGGTTTGTCGCGGGGCGACAAATCAGAATTTGAGTATCTAGTATTTAGTATTTAGTGGTTAGTGGAGGAGGAAATCCTTGCGGATTTCTTTTGATTCAAAGAATCGAGAAACGTTGAACCCTCTACCGTTCCCTTTAATCAAGCAAATCCGCCAGGATTTGTACCGCCACTAAATACTAACCACTAAATACTAAATACTCCAATTCCCCTCTCACCACCAGTATAATAACATAAACTAACCGTGTCAAGTTAACATTATCAAACTTTCCCCAAAAGCATGGGGCGGCGCATCGCCGCCCCTGCTCCA
>JAZSAA010000250.1:0-3594 GCA_045601625.1 Clostridia bacterium
ATGCACATCCTGCAAATTCCTCGACTTGCCTGGCGGTAAATCAAGGAAAAGTAACGCCGTAATGCAGGCAAAGACGCCGTAACTGCAACGGAGTTTTCAGCCAGATGCGGCGCGGCGATTATAGAAACACGCCCTAACACCATCAGAATTTCTGACCTACCACACCCTCTCCCGCATGAATTCCCCGCCCTCCAGCTCCTTCCACACCATCACGCCGTCCTCGAGGGTGGCGTAGCTGTGGGGGGTGTTCTGCTTGGGGATGGACACCGAGCCGGGGTTGACACAGGTGAAGTCCTCGCGGCGGTGGCAGCGGGGGATGTGGGTGTGGCCGCAGAGGAGAAGGTCGCCCGGCTGCAGCGGCGGGGGATTGCCCTCGTTCCAGATGTGGCCGTGGGTGGCGTAGACGGCGTGTCCGTCCACCAGCAGGGCGGCGTAGTCGGCCATCACCGGGAAGGACAGCACCATCTGGTCCACCTCGGCCTCGCAGTTGCCCCGCACGCACAGCAGGTGGGGCGCGACCCCGTTCAGCATGGCGATGACCGCCTTGGGGGCGTAGCCCTCCGGCAGGTCGTTGCGGGGACCGTGATACAGCAAGTCCCCCAGCAGCACCAGCCGCCCGGGTGCCTCGCGCCGCCATGCCTGGAGCATTTTTTCACACCATATCGCGGAACCGTGGATATCCGATGCGATCATGAGTTTCATGAGCGTTCGCCTCCGTTGGTTGATCACTCAAAATCTATATTACCATCATTTTCTGTCCGATGCAAGCGACCCGGATGTCATATTAAAAACCACGTCGTACCATGCCGATAATGCGTCATATATGATCTATAACCCTGTGATATTAACCGCAGGTTATTTTCAACGCCCTGAACGTTGAGTTTTGTGAAACAGGCCCCCTTCGCGCTGGAAATCTTGACACGACTGTGATAAAATAAACTGATTTTAATGCATCATCGCTGACCGCATTGCGGCCGGCATACAATGATACCATTGAGGGGGGGATTGACGGATGGACGCGCAGAAGAAGCGGATGGGGGATCGCTTCGATGCGACGCTGGTGCGGGACATCGATCCGCTGCACTGGTTTATGCCCTATTTGTACCCGAACCGGGCCGACAACGAGGCCTTTATCCGCGAGGAATTCGACCTGACGAACCTGGAGGCCTTCCTGGAGAAGAAGAACGCGAACCTGGACAAGGCCCGCCGATACACCATCTTCCACGCGGTGTGCGCGGCGATCGTGAAGACCTTCACGCTCAGGCCCCAGATGAACCGCTTCATCAAGGGCTGCCGCCTGTACCAGCGCGACGAGCTCAGCCTGGGCTTCGTGGTGAAGAAGCAGTTCAAGGACAACGCCGACGAGGGCCTGGCCTTCATCAAGTTCCCTGAGGACACCACCATCGACAGCCTGCACGAGCGCATCATGAAGGAGATCTTCGAGTGCCGTTCGGACAAGATGGACAACTCCACCAAGGGGATGGAGATGTTCACCCACCTGCCCCGGTGGCTGATGCGCATCGTCATCCACATACTGCACCGGCTGGACTTCTACGGCAGGGTGCCCTACGACCTGATCAAGGCCGACCCGAACTACGCTTCGGTGTTCCTGACCAACCTGGGCAGCATCAAGTTGAACGCCGGCTACCACCACCTGAGCAACTGGGGCACCACGTCGGTGTTCGTGGTGATCGGCGAGAAGGCCCGCCGGCCCGTGTTCCACGAGGACGGCACCTTCGAGATGCGCACCATGCTGGACGTGGGCATCACCCTGGACGAGCGCATTGCCGACGGCTACTACTATGCCAAGACCGTGCGCCTGCTGAAGAAGCTGATTGAAAATCCCGAGCTGCTGGATCGTCCCGCCAATGAGGAGGTTGACTACTGAGATGGAAAACGCCGTAAGGACGCCGTGGGCCCCCTTCATGGGAGAGGTCCCCATGCACCTGGACTATTTCCAGGGCACCATGGTCGAGGCCGTGGAGAAGATGGGCGTCAAGTACGCCAATATCGACGCCTATGAGTTCATGGGCAGCCATGTGAGCTACGCGAAGCTGGTGGAGCAGATCCACGCCTGCGCCAGGGCCCTGCGCCAGCTGGGCATCAAGGAGGGCGACAAGGTCACCATCTGCATGCCCAACGCCCCCCAGACCGTGGTGATGTTCTACGCGGTGAACATGGTGGGCGCCATCGCCAACATGGTGCACCCGCTGTCCGCCGAGGGCGAGATCGAGTTTTACCTGAACGATTCCGAGTCCGTCGCCGCGCTGACGCTGGACCAGTTCTACGGCAAGTTCGCCGCCATCCGCAGGGACACCCCCTGCCTGAAGCACCTGATCATCGCCACCGTGAAGGACGCGCTGTCCCCGCTGATGAAGCTGGGCTATGCGCTGACCCAGGGCCGCAAGATCCCCAAGGTGCCCAAGGGCGCGGACGTGGTGCTGTGGAAGGACTTCATCGCCGACGGCAAGAACTTCACCGGCGATCCCCGGGTGCCCCGCAAGGCCGACGACCCGGCGGTCATACTCTACAGCGGCGGCACCACAGGCATCACCAAGGGCATACTGCTGTCCAACCTGAACTTCAACGCCCTGGCCCAGCAGATCATTGCCGCCAATCCCTTCTGCCAGCCCGGCGACAAGATGCTGGCCATCATGCCCATGTTCCACGGCTTCGGCCTGGGCGTCAGCATCCATTCGATGCTGGCCAACGGCGCGAGCTGCATCCTGGTGCCACGCTTCACACCCCAGACCTATGCCGAGCTGTTGCGCAAGTACAAGCCGAACCTGATCGCCGGCGTGCCCACGCTGTACGAGGCCCTGCTGCGCATCCCGAACCTGGACGACCTGGACCTGTCCTGCCTGAAGGGCGTGTTCTCCGGCGGCGACAGCCTGCCCACCGAGCTGAAAAAGCGCTTCGACAAGTTCCTGAAGGACCACAAGGCCACCATCGAGGTCCGCGAGGGTTACGGCACCACCGAGTGCGTCACCGCTTCCTGCCTGACCCCGCTGACCAAGGCCAAGGAAGGCTCCATCGGCATTCCCTTCCCGGTCACCTACTACAAGATCGTCAAGGTGGGCACCGAGGATGAGGTGCCCTATGGCGAGGAGGGCGAGATCTGCCTGGCCGGCCCCACCGTGATGCTGGAGTACGTCAAGCATCCCCAGGAGACGGCCCAGACCCGGCGCGTCCATGCCGACGGCATGACCTGGATCCACACCGGCGACCTGGGCGTCATGGACGAGGAGGGCTTCATCTACTTCCGCCAGCGCATCAAGCGCATGATCATCACCAGCGGCTACAACGTCTACCCCTCCCAGATCGAGAACATACTCGATGCCCACGAGGCCGTTCACATGAGTTGCGTCATCGGCGTGCGCGACCCCTACAAGATGCAGAAGGTGAAGGCCTTCGTGGTGCTCAAGCCCGGCTACGAGCCCTCGGACACCACCCGCGAGATGCTGATGGACTACTGCCGCAAGCACGTGGCCAAGTACGCCATGCCCTACGACATCGAGTTCCGCGACGACCTGCCCAAGACCCTGGTGGGCAAGGTGGCCTACCGCGTACTCGAGGAGGAGATGGAGAAAAAGA
>JAZSAA010000251.1:0-6427 GCA_045601625.1 Clostridia bacterium
ATCCAAACGGGCGCTTCCCCAGTATCGTCCCTGATGTAGAGCTGATGTGAAACCGCCTCGATGCCCTCGCAATCTGTCATCCTCTCAAGCGTGGATCGCGGTTTCCACACCTCCACCGGCGTACCCTGCATCAGCTGCGATTCGGCAGAGATCTTACTCAAGGCCGCGCCTGGGTAAACCAGTATGTCTGCGCCCAGCCGCGCGTCCGCCAGTGTACGCGCCTGCCGCATATTGCACATGAGCGTCAGCCCACCATAGGCGCAGGCGGCCTGCGCCAGCACGAGCAGCAGCAGTATGACGGTGCGCACAGGGTGAGCGCGCATATTCCAGAACGGGATCACGTTCATTGATAATGCCTTCATTGTGCCGCCGCTCCTTCGTCTGCTGTGTCGAGATCGACCCACAGGGCGGGACGGACGCCGAACAGGTAGTCGATGTCCGTACTGCCGCCGTTGGGATAGGGCTTGCCCTGCTGATCGACAAATTGCGCGATCTATTCATACATACCGGGCGAGCGCAGCCACCACGAGCAAAGCCCATCCTCATCGGTTTGCAGACCATTTGCCACAGCGTAATCCGAAGCCATCGCTCTGCCGATCGTATCCTGAGCATAATCATTGTTCAGGTAGATCACGGCGTCTGATTCGCTCAGAAGAAACACGTGGTCTTCCGTATCCTTTCCGCCCGGCGTGCCGACTGTGGAATGATCGTCGTTGCGATTGACGACTGAAGCAACGGCTTCCCGCTCACGCTCCGAAAACGCGCTGTCAAAGAACTCGCCGCCCAGCCACGCCCGGAGGGAGCAGGTCTCCCAGGTCACAGGCGCGAAGGATTCCGCGTTGTACGCCTTTCCCGCGAGGCAGGCGGAGGACAGCAGGAGAAGCTTGCCGTCAACCTTATCCAGCACGATCCAGTCAATCGGTTCCGGGCCATTGCCTGGATTATTGTCCTGTTCATAACGCCCGAATGTGACTGTGTCTCCCTTTTCTGCCGCGCGGCATGGCAGCAGAACATCCTGCTCGATCAGGCGCTCCGCCTGTGACGCAGCGTCCCGATAATTGCCCAGCTGTGCGAAAAGCACGTATGCGCCTCCTGTGTCGCCCGCATCGGCGAGCCTCATAGCCTGCTCGTACCTGGCCCGCTTTTGAGCTTCCGAGCGAATCAACACGCCCGCAACACATGCAGCGATACCTATCAATACTACAACAGCAATGACGACGGTTCTTTTCTTCACGACGTTCACCCCTCCTGTTGTTTCTGACGCAACGCCTGCATCCCGCTAATCCCGCCAAAAACCGCGATCATGACTGCCATGATTCTGACAAAGGGCTGCATGACCGTGTAACAGCGCATCGTCCGCATCATGCACATGGGCATGATCGTTTCAGGGATCAGGAATACTATGACACTCCCAACGATTCCCAGCCCATATAAACCTGTCTTCAATATTCTGCTTCTCATCAGCGCCGCCAGAAGAAATAAAGCGGTCATGACCCCGCCGAGCTTCGCCACCGTTGTTTGCGCACCATGGCATTTCATCCACGTGCCGTCGTCCTTCATGCCACAGGCACCGAATACCGTCAATACGCCGAATACCAACAGCACCGAAAGCAGTGCCGGTATCCACTTCCTGATGGATTCTCTGCGTTGTTTCATAACCCGTCACCTCACATTGAATTAGAAGAGGCTAACCTTCACCCCTAATGAAGCGGCCAATCCAGAGTGACACCAACTGCACTCGAAGAGGCCGCATCCCGTCAGCCCATAGTCATTTCCTGCATGTCAATGGCAGCAGTGACCATCGTGATCGCAATTCTCACCATGACCTTCACCGTGGTGATGGTGCTCTCCGTGATGATCGCAGATCGGGTTTTCTTCATAGGTCAACGTTCCGGCAATCAGCTTCGCCACCGCCTCGTCGGCATTCCCCTCGATACCCGCGTAGAGTCGAATGCCCGCTTCCGCAAGCGCGGACTGTGCCCCACCACCGATGCCGCCGCAAATTACCGCGTCTGCCTGACACTGCTTCAGGAAGCCCGCCAGCGCTCCGTGGCCGAAGCCCTCCGCACTGACAACCTTCGAAGTCGCCACTGCACCGTTTTTCACATCATAGAGCTTGAATTGCTCCGTATGGCCAAAATGCTGAAATACTTGCCCATTCTCATAAGTGACGGCAATTCTCATAACCTCTGTCTCCTTTTCCACATTCTCTTCTCGGATTTCAACTTCACGCTGCTTTCGGAATTCGCACTGGCAGACCAGCGGATTTCGATCCACTGCCAATGACGCCTGTCGCATCTGCTCGAAGGAGGTCGCCAAATAATCCATTGCCTCCTGCGTGGGCAGGTAGTGCATGTGGTAGCCGTACTTCTCCTTATACACCATGCCCGCCTCATACAGAATCTTCAAGTGCTGCGAGATCGCTGGTTCGCTGATCCCCAGCTTCTTTGAAAGCGAGCGCGTACAGTGCTTGCGAATCAAAAGCTGCTGAAATATCGTGAGGCGGGTAGGATCGCCGAGAGCTTTCAAGCATAAAGATAATTCCATATGGCACCCTCTACAGATTAAGAAATCGCTTAATCATATTCCTGCATCTATTATACTCAGAAATATGATTAAGTCAATACCTAATTTGTATCTATTGGCTTACATGATTACAGCGACGGATAATTCTTATGGGGGGATGTCCGGTTTTGGTGTGTGACGGTTTTCTCCTTCTGTTTTGCCTTTTCTATAGCTTGATCTACACTCCGCTTGCTGAGAATGATCAGGGAAGCTTTGATGTATCTTGTGTATGCGGTGGAGATTAGCGAGAATAAGAAAGAGAAAACCGGAAAGGCTGTTCCCATGTATCTTTCTGAATATCCTGACTCTTCCAAGCTCTGATTGCTCTCATTGTATGATCGAACACCAAATGTCAATAAAATGAAATCCTCGTAGTGTCTCTTGACAAGAACGTATGTTCGATATTATAATACATTTACCAGCTGGCACCTACGAAAGAATGAGATTTGCACGTTCCTGCAACGGGAAACGTGTACTCAGCTTTCGTAGGTGCATTTTCATCGAGCGATTTCACGTAGAGAGGCGGTGGAGCAACTGGATGGATCCATTCGAGAGCCAACTTACATCTGCATCGACCTCAAGAGCTATCCACGTGTATTACACGCAGATACCCTCATTTTCCCTTTCATTGCCCATGGACTCATCATGCATTTCATAATCATGATGGTCCTCCAGCCTGCATCTTTTGACCTTCTTGGCCGGCTTGCCCCGCTGTATCAACAGCGCATCATCTACCGGCATCGTCAGGATGGCGTGAGGAGACCTATTGGCTCTCTCGCCGATCCACCTCGCCGTTGTCGGATCATTGCCGCCCAGATACAGCGTCGTATCACAATTATCGCAGATGGTGGCAGCTTTATTCCCGTACAGCGCTTCCAACTGCGCGATACTCTGGATGATCACGCTTACGTAGATGCCTCGGGAGCGAATGACGGATGTGATGTTATCAAAACCCTGGATCGGGCAACCGCATGCAAAATCATCCAGGATAATATGCACGGGATAACCATCTTGGTCTGATCTTTCTACAAGCGTCTTGAACATCTGCTCGTAGAACAGCGCGATCACCTGTCTGCCGGTCTTTTGGTCCAGAGCGCCGGTAGGCTCATCTGCAAGCAGCAGAGTGGGATTGCACGCCAGCGCCCGCGCGATGGCCACGCGCTGCTGCTGGCCGCCGGAGAGCTGGTTGGGAAAATGCTCCATGTGGTCGGACAGGCCCACGCGGTCCAGCAGCTCCCGGGCCCGCCTGCGCCGTTCACCGGGGCCGACGCCCGCGTAGATGAGAGGCAGCTCCACTTTCTTCTGCGCGGTCAGCCGGGGCAGCAGCTGGGAGTTCTGGAAGATAAAGCCGATCTCCTCGCTGCGCAGCCGGGCCAGTTCCACCTCCGTCATATCGTCTACGGACTGCCCGTGCAGCGTATACCTGCCGGAGGTGGGCACGTCCAGGCAGCCGATGATGTTCATCAGCGTGCTCTTGCCGCTGCCGGAGGGCCCGAGCACCGACAGGTACTCACCCTCCTCAATTTCCAAGTCAATGTCCTTGAGAATGTGCGCCTGCTCCTCGCCCATCGGATAAAACTTGTTGATCTTCTCCATTCTGAAGAATGTGGGCGCGTCCATGTCAGTTCCCACCCCCAAAGCCGGGCCGCTCGCCGCTGCCGCTCCTGCCCCCACTACCGCCGGAGCTGGGCCGCTCGCCGCTGCCGAAGTCGGGCATATTCCCGCCGCCGGGCATGCCGCCGGGACCGCCCTGGGGCTGGTTGAACTGCTGGCCGCCAAACAGGCTGCCGAGCAGTCCGGAGGAGGCCGTTTCCTCCACCTTGGACTCCACATACACCTCGTCACCATCGGAGAGTCCTTCGGTGATCTCGATGTAATTGCCGTTGGAAACGCCGGTAGTGATGTACACCTGCTCCAGCTCACCGGCATCGTTCTTCATCCAGACAAACGCCTCGTTGGTCGCGTCGAAGCTGACAGCGTCCACCTTGAGGATGACCGCGTCCTGCGCCTCCTCCTGGGTGATGCTCACCGTGACCTGCATGCCGGGCAGCACGGCGGGATCGTCCAGATCCACGTAAGCCGTCGCGGTGTAATAGGCCACGTTGCCTGTGGAGGAGGAGATGCAGTCGATCGCGTCAATGACCGTTTCAAAGGTCTTTTCCAGTGCCGTCACTGTCACCGTACAGGCCTGGCCCACGCTGACATCACTGATGTCGTATTCGTCCACGCGAAAGTTGACCAACAGGTGTTTGAAATCCGCAATCTGCACCAGCTCCGTGCCTGCGGCAACCTCGTCACCCTCCGAGACGTTGATCTTATTGACACGACCAGCAAAATCCGCCTTGATTGTATCGCCGTTTGTGAAACGGATCAGCTTTGCGTCCTCCCCAACCTCGTCCCCTGCGGCGACATAGACCGTCTTGACCGTACTGGAGGAGGATGCTGAGTACGTTTTGCTGTCCACCAGGCTCAGGTTTCCGCTGAACGACAGCGCGTTGGAAATGCTGCCCGTGGTAGCGGTGTAGCTGTCATAGGTGACAGTGTATTCCGCCTTCAGCGAGTTGTACGCAAACCAGCCGACCGCCGCCAGAAGCAGCAAAATCAGCAGGAACAACAGGACTCTCCTGACGCGCTTCTTTTTGCGCGGCTTTGCCACATTCGTCATAAATATCCACTGCCTTTCCCGATTCCGTAATGTCCGTCCGGTTGCGGACATACTGGTAACCGAACAGCGTCCCGCAGAACTCCCGGAAGTATCTGTCGTAGGGCAATTCACTGTAGTGAAGGCCGAGAGAGCGGCGGGCGAGCTGCATGGCCTGCTCGAAGAACTGGCAGCTGTCGGGCGTGCCGACCATGCAGATAGAGATGCCGGAGCAGTTGATGAGCTGGGTCAGGGAGCCCACCAGTGCCTTGCCGTTCTTGCTGTTGACGACATGCTGGATCTCATCCACGACCAGCAGCCCAATGTGGTTCAGCGCCACCTGGCTCACGGAGCCGATGAGCATATCTGTGGTCGCCCTCGCCCGCACGGCATTGTCGTAATACCGGGTATCCAGTTCTTCGTCCACCTGCCACAGGATTTCCAGCAGGAGCCCCTTCACGGAGCTGTCAAATGGGCATTGTACCACCACGCAGGGCACGATCTTTGTGTGCGGCTGTTCCAGCTCGATGATCCTGTTTTCGGAGATCAGCCGGATCGCCTTGGAGATGGCGCTGCTCTTGCCGATGCCGGAGGTACCGATGATCGTGAAACTGTCTGCGCCGCCCAGGATGCCGCTGTAATCCCTCTGCTTCACCGCCCGGTAGTTCTCGGCATACTGCCTGACAGCCAGCCTGGAACCCTTCTTCTGGAGGCTGCGGATGAGCGCGAGGTACAGCTTGCTGTAGATCTCCACGCTCATCGCGGAGGGCAGGTAGATGTCGTAGAGGTCCGACAGCTTCATCAGGCGCACGGCCTCATCCCGGTCACACACGCCGGGATCGTACTCCGGCATCACCTTCAGCGCCCGCATGAGTTCATCCCCGGACAGCATCCGGGGAAGCGCCCCGATGAGCGCGTTGGCATCAATCATCCTTCGTGCCTCCCTTCATATAGTCCCTGTGCTTCCGAAGCTGCTCCCGACTGCGGTTCCCGCGGATGTTCTTCGGCTTGGTATCGCCGGTTTTCTTCGCGGTTCCCGCAATGGTTTCGATGTGGTCCGCCAGGTCGATCCGGGCTTGAAGGCTTTCCTCCTGCGCCGCCCTGACCAGCCGCTTTCGGCTCTCCTGCGCCTGCTGCACACCGTTCAGGTCCTTCCCGGCGTACCTGCCCTCAATGAGGTCGAAGCGCACATACGTCCCATGGTCGATGAGCCATACACAG
>JAZSAA010000252.1:0-2245 GCA_045601625.1 Clostridia bacterium
TACGGGATTTGTTTGATTATAAGGAAACGGTAGAGGCTTCAACGTTTCTTGATCCCTTGAATCAAAAGAAATCCGTTAGGATTTCCTCCTCCACTAACCACTAAATGCTAAATACTAAATACTGAATTATGATTTGTCGCCCCGCGACAAATCAGAATTTTCCAGCGCCGCCACCCTTGTCATAAATAGTTAACGCTTCATTTAAGGCTCATTTCAGGAAAGAAACATATACTTACACCATCGAAGGCAGAGCGCCATCGTTGATATAGATTATCTTCATAACCCCTCCCTCCTAATCAAGACCCCCGGCGGTTGACGCCGGGGGTTTGATTTGCGGACGGATTCCCCACTGTAGCGGCGGCGCCTGCGCCGCCATGACATTACGGATCGAGAAGAGGACGGGGGCGCCTGCGCCGCCGCTACAGCCTACAGGAACACCCCGATCGCGTCGGCCTGGTCGATGATGTCGTCGGGGTCGACGCCGTCCAGCACCAGCCGCAGCCGCCGGGCGGGGACGTCCATCTCCGCGTCCTGAACGCCCTCCATGTTCAGAAGCGCCTGGCGGATCTCCTCGCCGCACTGGGCGCAGTGGTTCTTGCCCACGCAGAACTGGCAGGGCAGGTAGCTGTAGTCGTACCAACGGGTGGGGGTCATGGCTTCGGACACATCCCTTCCAGGGCGGCGGTGAATTCGGGCATGTCCCGCTTCATCCGCAAAAGGCCGCCGCCCCGGCGCATGAACACGTGCTCGGATTTCGCCTGGCAGATGGGCTCGCCGCTTTTTGCGTTGGTCATGTCGTAGCGCAGGGTCAGCACCACGCCGTTGAAGCCGTCCACCGACACCGCGATGGACAGCGTATCCCCGAAGGTGCAGGGCCTTTTGTACTGGCAGGACACCGAGCGCACCGGCGAGATGACGCCCTCCGCCTCCATCCGGGCGTAGGGGAAGCCCATCTGGTCCATGAAGTCGATCCGCGCCTCCTCCATCCAGCGGATGTAGTTGGCGTGGTGGGCGATGCCCATCATGTCGGTCTCGTAATATTGCACTTTTTTGGTGTAGGGGGTCATGGGGACACTTCCTTTAAATCTTATTCGCTGCCAACCCTAAATAACTGCGGCATGTTCAAACCCTCCATCCCTGGCGAGTTCATAGATGACGTGGGCGAGGCTTTGGATCAGTTCCTGCAGTTCGTCAATTTCCGCAGGTGTAAATCCCTCCACCTTTTCCCAACGATAGCAAGGAAGCCAGCAGACGGCAGATTTGAAGCCATAATCCAACAGGCCGCTCCACCACAACCTTGACCACTTCAATCCCGTCCTTGATCATGCTTTCGGAGTGAACGATTTCCGTTTCATCCGGCAATGTCATGAATGGATACAGCACGGTTGTTCCCCCCCTCTCCACTGATGCAGAGTATAGCACATCGACCCCACTTTGGCAAGGTTTGCACACGGCCCGGGTATCGTGTATAATGGTCCCATACGACAGGGAGGTGACGCGCATGGTTCGCGGTCGGTTTGCGCCCAGCCCAAGCGGGCGGATGCACCTGGGGAACGTGTTTTCGGCGATGCTGGCGTGGCTGTCGGCGAAGTCGAAGGGCGGTGAGGTCGTCCTGCGGGTGGAGGACCTGGACCCGGCCCGCAGCAAGCCGGCCTTTGTGGAGGCCATACTGGACGACCTGAAATGGCTGGGGCTGGACTGGGACATTCGCGCCGAGGACCAGAGCCGCCGGGGCGGGGCCTACGAGGCCGCGCTGGAACGGCTTGGGCAGCTGGGCCTGCTGTACCCCTGCTACTGCTCCCGGGACCAGCTCCATGCCGCCTCCGCCCTGCACGCGGCATCCGCGCCCCACGCCTCGGACGGGCGGATCGTCTACGCCGGCACCTGCCGGAACCTCACCGCGCGGCAGCGGGCACTGAAGCCGCCCACCCGCTGCCTGCGGGTGCGGGTCCCCGACGAGACGGTGGCCTTCACCGACGGCCTGCAGGGGCCGCAGGCGCTTTCGCTGCAGGCCGAGTGGGGGGACTTCATCGTCCGCCGGGCCGACGGCGTGGCGGCGTACCAGCTGGCGGTGGTGGTGGACGACGCTGCCTGCGGCGTGACCGAGGTGGTGCGGGGGCGGGACCTGCTGTCCTCTACGCCGGTGCAGCTGTGGCTGTACCGAACGCTGGGGCTGACGCCGCCGACGTTCACCCACGTGCCCATGCTGCTGTCCAGCGACGGGCGGCGGCTGAGCAAGCGGGAC
>JAZSAA010000253.1:0-7695 GCA_045601625.1 Clostridia bacterium
CCCCCCTCTTTCCGGTGGCCCGCGGGGCGGGGCCCGGGCCCCCCGGCAGGTTAGCCTAGACCCCCCCCTAAAGGGGGAGGTGGCCCCGCCGTAGGCGGGGTCGGAGGGGTTCCGTCAGCCCGACAAATCAGAATTCGAAAGGACCTGCCATGCGCTACAAGGCCGTGCTCTTCGACGTGGACGACACGCTGCTGGACTTCCAGACCGGCAATCGCAACGCGGTCAACCAGCTGATGGACGAGCTGGGCTATTTTGACCCCGATCGCTACGACCAGTACGAGGCCGTCAACCTGAAGTGCTGGGCGGAGCTGGAGGCGGGGCTGCTGACCCAGAATCAGCTTAAGGTGGCCCGCTTCGTGCGCTTTTTCGACCGCTATCCGGTGTCCGGGGACCCGAAGTGGGCGGCGGAGCGCTTCGTTGAGCTGCTGGGGCGACAGAGCATATTGCTGCCCCACGCGCTGGAGACGGTGGCGCAGATCGCGCAGCGTCTGCCGGTGGCCATCGTGACCAACGGCATCACAGCCATACAGCGCAGCCGGATGGCCCTTTCCCCGCTGAAGGACCATGTATCGGAGATGGTGATCTCCGAGGAGGTGGGCATCTCAAAGCCCCGCCCCGGCATATTCACCCTGGCCCTCGACCGCCTGGGGGTGAGGCCCCGGGACGCGCTGATGGTGGGCGACGGCGTCAACAGCGACATCCGCGGCGCCAACAACGCCGGCATCGACGCCTGCTGGTACAATCCGGCGGGAAAGACCCTGCCCGAGGGCGTCCACGCAGCGTATGTCATCGACGATATTCGCCGCTGTGTGGACATTGCGCTGAGGTAAGCGGGGGATTTGCTTCATATACAAAATGCGGGGAACCGGATTGCAGCGCCTTTGAGGCGGCAATCTGCTTCCCTTTCTGGTTGGAACTGGCATTATTCCATCCGCCCCTCCCCGCCCATCAGGCGCGTCATCTCCTCGATGCGCTCCAGCGGGAAGGGAGGCTGGGTAAGCGGCCCCATGGCGATGGACATCAGCTTCATGGGGTTGTCGTCCGCCGCCACACGGTTGGCGTTGATCTTGCCGCAGCGGCTGCAGCGGTGGAGAATCGCCCATTCGCCGCCCCGTTTCACCCACACCGCGATGGGTTCCATGCGCCCGCCGCAGTCGGCGGCCCGGTCGCCGGGCGCGTCGTCCACGTGCAGGCTGGTCAGGCAGTTGGGGCAGTGGTTCCTGTGACGGGTGCCCGCGCCCTCCGGCGTCACCAGTCGCCCACAGTGGCGGCAGGTAAAGCGCTCGTCGCAGGGATGGTTTTTGTAGTAACCCTTCTCGAAGGTCCTTCTCTTGTTTTCCCGGTTCACTGGATTCCCTCCTTGTCCGCGTCGGATTCGGAAGGCACGCCGTCCCGCAGGATGCGCTGGATGCTCTTTTCGGACAGGTAGTATCGCTCCGCCAGCTCGCCCACGCTGCGCCCGGCCCGGCGTTCGAGCCGGATGCGGGCGTCGCGCTCCTTCAGCCGCGCCCGGGTGCCGCTGAGGGAACCCCAGCCGCTGCGCCTGTCTTCGCGCCGGGGGATGTACAGAAGCCGGCCCTCGGCATACTCCTGCACGCGCCGCAGCAAGTCCTGCGGAAGGATTTCGTCCGCCTTGATATAGCCCATGTTGGCCCTCCTGTTGTGTCTTGCACGAGGAAAGCGACGGCTATATGGTGTTGGGATTCACATAGCCATCGCTATGCTTCCGCGGCCTCTTTCATCGTCCTCATCCAATTTATCCTCCTTGTGTATTGTGAATCCCGGATTCATGGGTCTATCATAGCATGGTATTTGCGCGCTGGCAACCTCGAAAATGGGTTTAGGGGTTTTTGAGCGAAAAAAGAAAGGGCGACAAATGGGAATGGTGTCAGTCAGAAACCGGGGATGATACCTCCCTCGGTCAGCCTGCGGCTGGCGGCGCCCCCGTGGAGGGAGCCTGAAGAAGCGCCTTGTTTCAACGCTTTCCAAAGGCCTCCCTCTCAGAGGGAGGTAGCCCCGCAGGGGCCGGAAGGAGTCCGTCACCTCATATCCTGACATCGTCAGAATATGCATTTACATTCACCCTCAATCCCACGGGAACCGGTACTTACCCTCCAGGCCGGTCTCCGCGCGCAACTGGTTCAGCTCGGCCTGCACAGAGTCGTTGATGGGCACGCCGTCCCTGCGGGCCAGGCGGATCTCGTACTCCTTCTCGCCGGCGGTCCAGATGCGCCCGGCACCGGGCATCTTACGGGAGGCGCGGATCTCGCGGATGATGTCGCCGGCCTTCCTGCGGCAGGCCGCCTCGCCCATGAAGTGGTCGGTGTCGATGGCGATGAAGAAGTGGCCCAGGCGGGGGGCGCACCTGTCGCCGTGTTCGTCCACGCCGTTCAGCTGCTTGCCGTAGGAGCCGTCGCAGAGCGCGGCGGACAGGAACTCCACGAACAGGGCAAAGCCGTAGCCCTTGTAGCCGCCCAGTAGCTCGCCGATGCCGCCCACGGTCACCAGCGCGGCGGAGTTTTCGCGGATGCGCTTCAGGGCCGTGGCGGCGTCGCCGGTGACAGGCGCGCCGTCCTCACCGATCACCGTGCCGGGAACCACGTCGTGTCCGATGCGCGCGTAGTATTCAAACTTGCCGTTCTGGGTGATGGAGGTGGCGCAGTCGAAGTTGAAATCGAAGGGCTCGTCGGTGGGTACGCCCAGGGTGAAGGGGTTGGTGCCGAACATGCCCTCGGTGCCCCATGTGGGGGCCACGGAGGGACGGGCGTTGGTGCCGGTCATGCCGATGCAGCCGGCCTTCGTGGCCATGGTAGTGTAGTAGCCGGCAATGCCGTAGTGGCAGCTGTTGCGGACTGCCACCATGCCCATGCCGTAGGCCTTGGCCTTCCGGATGGCCAGCGCCATGGACTTGTAACCGATGACCTGACCCATGCCATCGTGCCCGTCTACCACGGCGGTGGTGGGAGTGTCCTTCAGGATCTCGAAGTTCGTCACGGGCTTCTGGACCCCGGACTTGATGCGATCCAGATAGATGGGCTTGAACCGGTTGCAGCCGTGGGACTCGATGCCCCGCCGGTCGCTCTCCAGCAGCACGTCGGCGCAGATGGCCGCGTCCGCCGCCGGGACGCCGTACTTGGTGAAGACCGCGGTGACGAAATCCGTAATGGTGGTCCAGTCGACGATCTGTATCATGGCGCCTGCCTCCTTTGCCGGTCGAAGGGTGTTGTCGGAGGCGCTGGGACGCGCTTCCCCCATAACGAGTATAGCAGATCGGAGAGTATAGTTCAATGCCGGTTCGTCGCTTCGGACGGGCTGTGCCAGAGAGTATAGAAATGACACACTTATGCAACATCTATGCAATAAAGGAATAAAAAAGTAAAGATTATTCCCGGGTTAATCCGGGAAACAATGCCGATATAATCGGTAAATATGACGTAAAATTGAACCCGGACGTCGCAAATAGCCATAAATTGGTCCGGAATAAGTTAGAAATGTGACTTTAATAGACCGAAGTCTGTGGACAAATATTATGCAAGAGGGGCGTGGGTGTGGAAAAACCGGGAAAATCCCCATAAAACCGGGTTTTTGTCCCCAATTTCTGTGGATAACTGTGTGGAAAATGTGGATTTCTGCATAGAACATACAGTGAATATACAGCTTCCCGTATACAATTTATGTCCGATGTTGTAACAAATTCGGGGGCGTAAAGGGGAAAGGACGGGCATATGCCGCCGCCCGCGGGGCGGGGTCAGTCCGCCTCGCGGGGCGCGTCCTGCACGGTCCGATTTGCGCCTTTCCGGCGCTGCAGGCGCTGGATGTGCAGGGTGAGGGCGAGCCCGGTAAAGACCATGACGAGCATGATCAGGCCTTCGCGGTGGAGGATCGCGTGGACGGCGTCAAGGCTGTCCGCGGCCATCAGCCGCTTGCCGAGCCACATCAGCGCCGAATAGAGCAGCAGCGCGAACAGCGTCAGGCCAGCGGCCGAGGAGCCCATGGCCTTTGTCGCGCTGGAACGGGCTACGGTGATCAGGTAGAATATGAAGCCCAGCAGGCACCAGACCGTCAGCAGCAGGAAGGCGTCGGCGCCCATGGTTTCCAGCGCCGTGACGCCCGGAATCAGCTGCACCAGCAGGAAGGCCACGGAGATGACGGTTCCCAGCGCACCCAGCACGGCGAACCGCCGGTTGCCCTTCTTCCGGGCCAGCTGCCAGGCGGAGGCGGAGGTGTAGCCGAAGCCGATGATCGCGCCCAGGGAGGTCAGCTCCATGAAGCATTGCAGCATGTTCCGCCCGAATATGGAGATCACTATGGAGATCACCATGACGAACAGTATGCTGTAGGTGGTCCTGGAAAACCGCTCGGAGAGGATGTTGTCCTCCGCCATCGTCGCCAGCACGCGGCTCGTGGCGCGGTAGGCGGCGATCATGCCCGTCAGGATGGCGGCAAGGGCGGCCAGGGCTATGATCAGCAGGCCGATGTTGCCCATGACCGCCTTCGCGGAGAAAAAGGTGGGCACCGCCGACACGCCGTTCAGCTGGGGAAGGTCGGCGATGTAGGCCTGCCACGAGCCATAGCCGTCCGGCGCGGCGGTGACCGCGACCAGCGTCAGCGCCACGTAGACGATGCCGCCCAGCAGGATCGAGGCCAGTATGATCCACCGGGACCTGCGAATTTTAAAGTCGAAGTGGGCCGTCTCCAGCGAAATGACCTCGAACCCCACAAAGGCCCAGGGCGCCAGCATGACGATGGACAGGATGCCGAAGGCCGGGCTGACGCCGCCGATGCCGAAGGCGTCCTTTGGGATCTCCAGCCGGAGACGGGGCAGGCATATCGCCGCCACGAGCGCCACGCAGGCCAGCAGCACGATCGCCAGTATCGTTTGCAGCCGCTGCAGCAGGGGCTTTGCGTTGACAAAGAGCAGCCCCACGCTGGCCAGCGCGACGATGGAGGCGCCGACCTCGCCCATGAAGATGTGGTTCCCGGCGATGTTGTAGTAGTAATAGCCGTATTGCAGTCGCCTGCCGAACACCATCCGGATCACGAGGAACAGCGAGGTCGCGTTCATGAACAGCACCGTGAGGTAGGACAGGGACAGGAACCAGGCGCACAGGAAGGCGTGTTCCCGCCCGAAGGCTCCCTTCGTGTAGGCGTACACGCCGCCGGTGCCCGGCCGGTTTCGCATCAAATAGAAGAAGTTCGCGCCGATGACCAGCATGATGACCACGCTGATGGCCATGGCGATCGCCGTGCCCAGCGGCCCCGCCACGGGCAGGAAGGTGGACCCCGGCATCATAAAGGCGCCCCAGCCGATGGCGCAGCCAAAGGCGATGGCCCATACGTCCAGGGGCGACAGGTATCGGTCGTATTCGCTGCTGACTCTGATGTCTTCCATATCACATGCCTCCACAGGCCATACTGCCAATGTTATTTAAAATGATTATAACATATTATCCGCCGTTTGAAAAGGGATGGCGAGGCAAATATCGCCATTTATTGTATTCGGGGAGGGAATTGTGGTTCATCCTCCGGCCTTGTTTCCCGCCGCCGCGCTTGCATTTCTCTGTGAATGGGATTATATTATATATAAGGGGTTGTATTCCTTCAAACCAATCGGATCGAGGGCGCTATGGGCAACAGAATCAGGGATGGCAGGCGAAGCGGTCAGGGCAGCGAGGAGCGCCGGCTTTTGAAAAAGGGCAAGCGCGGCATACTGAACGTGATCTTCGGGCGCACCATGCTGGTCGTGGTGACGCTGGCAGTGCAGGTCGTGCTGCTGGTGGTGGCCTTCAGCTCGCTGCAATCGATGCAGTCGATGCTGCCCTATTACTACGCGCTGCTGCTGCTGCTGTACGGCGTGACGATACTGCACCTGGTCAACAAGAGCTCGGAGCCTACCACGAAGATCACCTGGATCCTGCTGGTGGTGCTGGCCCCGCCGGTGGGCCTGGCGCTGTATTTGTTCGTGGAGCTGGACATCGGCCACCGGGTGCTGAACCGGCGCCTTGGCGAGGTGATGGAGGAAACCGCCGCGCTGATGCCGGAGCGTCTGACGCTGCCCAGGGGGGCCGCCGACGCGGCGCAGGAACTGGACGGGCTGGCCCGCTATACCTGGGACCATGGGCGCTTCCCACTGTACGGCAACACCGCCGTGCGCTATCTGTCCAGCGGCGAAAGCTCGCTGGAGGCCATGCTGGAGGACCTTCGCGCCGCGAAGGACTTCATCTTCCTGGAATTCTTCATCATCGACGAGGGCTACATGTGGGGCCGGGTGCTGAAGGTGCTGGAGGACAAGGTGCGCGAGGGCGTGGAGGTGCGGGTGATGTACGACGGCACCTGCGCGCTGTTCCGGCTGCCCTACCACTACCCGGACATGCTGGAGAAGCTGGGCATACGATGCAAGATGTTTTCTCCCATACGGCCGGTGATCTCGGCCCACTACAACAACCGCGACCACCGGAAGATCCTGGTGATCGACGGGCGCGTGGCCTATACCGGCGGGGTAAACCTGGCGGACGAATATGTGAACATAGGGTCGCGCTTCGGCCACTGGAAGGACGTCTCCCTGCGGCTGGAGGGCGAGGCGGTGCGCTCCTTCACGCTGATGTTTTTGCAGATGTGGAACGTGAACGAGACCGGCGACCGCTACGCCCGCTACCTGGACCCGCCGGAGGCCGGCCCGGTGGCGGCGCCGGGCTGGGTGCTGCCCTACGGCGACAGCCCCGTGGACAACGAGCGGGTGGGCGAGCTGGTCTATACCGACATCCTCAGCCGCGCCCAAAGGTATGTGCACATCATGACGCCCTACCTGATCCTGGATACCGAGATGCTCGCGGCGCTGAAATTCGCCGCCAAGCGGGGCGTGGAGGTGTGCGTGCTGCTGCCCCACATCCCGGACAAGCGCTATGCCTTCGCCCTGGCCAAGACCCACTACGCCGAGCTGCTGCAGGCGGGGGTGCGGATCTTCGAGTACACCCCCGGCTTCGTGCACGCGAAGGTGTTCGTGTCCGACGACTGCAAGGCGGTGGTCGGCACCGTCAACCTGGATTACCGCAGCTTCTACCTGCACTTTGAGTGTGCGGCCTACCTGCGGGATGTGCCCGCCGTGGCCGATATCGAGGCCGACTTCCAGGACACCCTCGCCAGGAGCCACGAGATCACCGACGAGGATGTGAAGCGTATCCCCTTCACGACCCGCCTGGCGGGCTGGCTGCTGAAGGTCATCGCGCCGGTGATGTGAAAAAAACAGTGGTCGCCTGATATGGCTGGGAACAGCCGTATCATGCGACCACTGTTGTTACCGCCGGGGACCTGCGTACCACGCCAGCCGGTCGGCGAGGGTGCGCATCACGTACCATAGGGTCTCGTAATGCATGAATTGCAGGGCGTTTTCGTCGAACAGGTACTTGATGTTGGCCGGGAATTCGTCGTCGCCGTCCCAGAACTGGAACAGGATCTGAAAGTCCCGGAACACGGGGATGGCGTAGCCCACGTCGGCCTTGCCGGTGGCCGTGCCGCCCAGGCGGCGGCAGGCCGCGGCCAGGGCGTCGCAGCGGCCCTGGAATTGGGCGGCGGTGCCGTCGTGGCTCAGCGTGCGGTCGTGTCCCGCGCCGATGATGCCCCCCAGCGTGCTGATGCTGGTCCAGCGGCCCGTGGGCCTTGGCCTCTCGGGGCTGCGGGTCAGCAGGTCGAACAGCG
>JAZSAA010000254.1:0-3845 GCA_045601625.1 Clostridia bacterium
CGCCCGCCGGGTACAACATCAGTTCGTACTCGGGCGGGCGCCGCATCGCCGCCCCTTCAACCGCTCTATGCAGCGGTATTCTCTTTGAGACAGCCTCCCTCTATTGCTCCATGCGTTTGTCGTTTTCCCGCACCAGCTCCATGATCTCCCGGTACCGTCCCGTCACCTTTTCGTAGTTCTCCGGCATGTGGGGGAAGGCGCACTTCGTGCAATCCTTGTATCCCTTCTCCGTATACCTGAAATTGCCGCCGCAGCGCTTGCCCAGCGCATACAGGGGGCAATAGCAGAACAGGCAGTTGAACCGGTCGGGGTCCGCCACCGCGTGGCAGGGGAAATATTCGCATTCCCGGTTCTGGAAAAAGGCGTAGTGCTTCGTCTGTCCGTCCAAGGTGATTTCCTCCTGAACCATCATTCTATACCCGCCGCGCGGCGATGAACCAGGTCGTGCCGTGGTTGTCGCTGTCCAGAAGCAGCCGGTCGGCGCATTGCAGCACTTCAAAGCCGTTGCCGCGCAGCAGACCGAGCACGGCGTCCACGTCGTGGACCCGCTCCCGTATCGTCTCCGAGAACCTTACCGCGCCGTTTTCATACATGTCGATGTGCAGCGCGATGTCTCCTCCGCCCCGATCCTCTGTCAGGAACCGCACCAGCCCCTTTTCACCGTAAGGCGCCTCGAAGGGCTCACCCGGGGCGACCTCGGCGGGGTTCAGCAGGTCGAAGACGAAGTATCCGCCGGGATTCAGGGCGGCGTGGACGTTCCCGAACACCCGGCCCACGTCCGCAAGGTCCGCGATGTGGTTGATGGCGTCGCCGGTGCAGGTGGCCAGGTCGAAGCGTCCCACGTCGGGCATGTCCACGATGTCCGCCACTTCATAGCGCAGCCCCGGGGCGTGCTGTCGGGCGATGTCGATCATCTCCCGGGACAGGTCCACGCCCAGGGTGTCGATGCCCGCCGCGTGCAGCGACTCGCAGAGCACGCCGGTACCGCAGCCCAGGTCCAGCGCGGAGGTCACCGCCGCGCTCTGCCGCGCCAGCCATTCCAGCAGCTGCCGGGCGAACACGCGGGGATACTCGTTCCAGCCGAATTCGTTGTACAGCCGGCAAAACAGGCTTGAATACATGCCAACCTCCCGGAGGATCTTTTCCACATCCATTATACCGCGAACTGGCCCCGCGGGCAACCCATTTTTCCTTCGCCACAGGTTGACCTGGGAGGATAAATATTGGTATAATAACGTTAAACGCTGTAATAGCAAACGCCCTGACAAGGAAAGGTGATCCGCGCCATGAAAACGCTGCTGGAGCTGTACGATCCCTCGCCCATTGAAAATGTCCTGGCCACGGAGATGTTCCGCCCCCAGGAGATGATACTGATCTGTCCGCCGGAGATCGAGCAGGATCGCCAGTTCCGCCGGTCGCTGCGCGCCTATTTTGAATACCGCAACTGTCCCGTCAAGCTGACGTTCATTCCCGTGAGCATGCTGGACGCGGTGAAGATCGAGCGCGTGCTGCGGGAGGTGATCGAAGCCCACCCGGACTGCGCCGTCGACATCGCCGGCGGCACCGACGCCGCGCTGTTCGCCGCCGGGGCGGTGTCCAGCGACATCGGCGTGTTCACCTACAGCCGCAAGCGCAACACCTTCTTCGAGATCAAGAACGCGCCCTATGCCCGCGGCGTGACCTGCACCGTTCGGCTGGACGCCATGTCCTGCTTCCTGATGGCCGGCGGCACGCTGCTGCCGGGGCGGCTGGACAACGCGCAGCTCCAGACCATGCTGCCGCAGATGGAAAGGCTGTTCGACATCTACACGAAATACCGCCGCGTCTGGAACCGGCAGGTCAGCTACATCCAGAAGGTCTCCTCCGCCGAGGCAGGGGTGCTGGACGCCGCGGGCCGCTGGACGGAGAAGGCGGGGGACCGGCACGTCAACGCCGACAAGGGGCTCTTCGAGGCGCTGGCGGAGGCCGGGCTGATCCTGAATTTGCAGACGGACGACGAGGGTCTGCGCTTCCGCTTCCCCGACGAGACCGTGCGCTTCTGGCTGCGGGACATCGGCGCGGTGCTGGAATTGCAGGTCTACCGGGCCTGCCTGGAGGCGAAGTGCTTCGACGACGTGGTGCTCAGCGCCGTGGTGAACTGGCAGGGCAACGCCATCCAGCGCGACAGCGTGACCAACGAGATCGACGTGATGGCCGTGCAGGGCATCCAGCCGGTGTTCATCAGCTGCAAGACCTGCGAGATCCACACCGAGGCCCTGAACGAACTGGCCATCCTCCGTGACCGCTTCGGCGGCGAGGGCTCCCGGGCCATCATCGCCACCTCCGGCCCGGCGACGAAGAACCGCCCGCCCATGCGCCGCCGCGCCGACCAGCTGGGCATCGAGCTGGTGGAGTGGGACGACCTGCAATTCGACAGCCTTGTGGCCCGCCTGAAGGCCTGCCGGATGCGCTGATTCGTTGCGTTACAACCTCAAAAAACGATACTGGGGGATACATCCATGATCACCGGCGAACTGAAAAACAGGATCGACAGCCTTTGGGAAATCTTCTGGACCGGCGGGCTCACGAACCCGCTGGACGTCATTGAGCAGATGACTTACCTGATGTTCATACACGACCTGGACGCCACCGACAACACCCGGGCGATGGAATCCACGATGCTGGGCCTGCCCTACGCCAGCATCTTCGCCCCGGAGGTGGTCGTCGACGGCCGGACCATCGACGGCAGCCAGCTCAAGTGGAGCGTGTTCCACGATTTCCCCGCCGCCCGCATGTACAATGTGGTGCAGCAGTGGGTATTCCCGTTCATCAAGGGCCTGCACGCCAACCGGGACAGCGCCTATTCCAGATACATGGGCGACGCCATCTTCAAGGTGCCCACGCCGCTGATGCTGGACAAGATCGTCTCGGCCATGGACGGCATCTACGAGGCCATGGCCCAGCTCAAGGATGTGGACGCCCGCGGCGACGTGTACGAATACCTGCTGTCGAAGCTGCAAACCGCCGGCGTCAACGGCCAGTTCCGCACGCCCCGCCACATCATCCGCATGATGGTGGACATGATGGCGCCCCGGCCCGACGAGCTGGTCTGCGATCCGGCCTGCGGCACCTCGGGCTTCCTGGTGGCGGTCAGCGATTACCTGAAGGAAAACCTGAAGCAGGAGGTCTTTTTCGACCGCCGCAACGCCGAGCACTACATGAATCGCATGTTTCACGGCTACGACATGGACCGCACCATGCTGCGCATCGGGGCCATGAACATGATGACCCACGGCGTGGACAACCCCACCATCGAATACCGGGACAGCCTGTCCGACCAGAACCCGGACCGGGACGCCTATTCCCTGATCCTGGCGAACCCGCCCTTCAAGGGCTCGCTGGACTACGACATCGTCAGCGCCGACCTGCTGAAAACCTGCAAGACGAAGAAGACGGAGCTGCTGTTCCTGGCGCTGTTCGTCCGCATGCTGCGGGTGGGCGGGCGCTGCGCCTGCATCGTGCCCGACGGCGTGCTGTTTGGCTCGTCCAAGGCCCACAGGGACATCCGCAGGCTGCTGATCGACGAAAACCGGCTGGAGGCCGTGGTGTCGATGCCCTCCGGCGTGTTCAAGCCCTACGCGGGCGTCTCCACCGCGGTGCTGGTGTTTACCAAGACCGGCCACGGCGGCACCGACGACGTGTGGTTCTACGACATGCGCGCCGACGGCCTCAGCCTGGACGACAAGCGCGGCCCCGTCAGCGAAAACGACATCCCCGACATCGTCGCCCGCTTCCACAACCGGGCGGGGGAGAAGACCCGCCAGCGCACCGACCAGAGCTTCCTCGTCCCCGCCGACGAGATCCGG
>JAZSAA010000255.1:0-3346 GCA_045601625.1 Clostridia bacterium
GAGCCTGTCGACCAGAGCAAAAAAGGCTTCCTTGCAGATTTGCCGCCCGGAAATCGCCTGCGATTTCAGGCAAATCTGAGGAGGATGTATTGAAGGGGGACCTGTCCCCCTTCAAACGGGCGTCAGCCCGACAAATCAGAAGCTATCACTCCAAATATTCTTATTCATTTCAACTTCAATTCATGTTCGCTTCATACTCCGGGTTTATGCTGTAATTTGGATTTGTATGGTTCACAAATTACAATACCAAAGGGCGGCAAGGCCCGGAGATGGTTTATGAAGATAGGATTGGACATCGGATCGACGACGATTAAGGCCGTGGTGCTGAACGAGGCGGGGGAAATCGTGTTCCGCCGCTACGAGCGCCATCGGGCCCAGATCGCCATGCTCTGCGAGGTGCTGCTGCACGCCATCATGGCGAAGTTTCCCGGCGAGCGCTTCCAGCTGGGCATATCCGGCTCGGCGGGCATGGGCCTTGCGGAGGAGCTGGACATCGACTTCCTCCAGGAGGTCTATGCCACCCGCGTGGCCCTCAAACAGATGGCCCCCCAGGCCGACGTGGCCGTGGAGCTGGGCGGCGAGGACGCAAAGATACTGTTTCTCACCGGGGCCGGCGGGCTTGAGGTGCGCATGAACGGCACCTGCGCCGGCGGCACCGGCGCGTTCATCGACCAGATGGCCACCCTGATGGACGTGCCCGTGGAGCAGCTGGAGACCCTCTCAAAGGACCACGAGCGCAGCTACGCCATCGCCAGCCGATGCGGCGTGTTCGCCAAGTCGGACATCCAGCCGCTTTTGAACCAGGGCGCCCGCAAGGAGGACATCGCCCGGAGCATCTTCGAAGCCGTGGCGGGGCAGACCATCGCCGGCTTGGCCCAGGGCCGGGAGATCGCCGGGAACGTGGTGTACCTGGGCGGCCCGCTGACCTTCTTCTCTGAGCTGCGGGACTGCTTCGACAAGGCCCTGGGCATCCGGGGCATCCACCCGACGGACGCGCTGTATTCGGTGGCCATGGGCGCGGCCTTGCAGGCCGGGCGCGAGGTGGACCTGGAATCTGTCATCGCCCGGGTGCGCGCCCGCTCCAAAGAGGCCCGCTACGCCTCCTGCCCGCCGCTGTTCAACAGCCGGCAGGAATATGAAGCCTTCCGCGAGCGCCACGCCCGGGCGCGGGTGGACACCGTGTCCCGTCCCGGCTACGACGGGAAGGTGTACATCGGCATCGACTCCGGCTCTACCACCATCAAGGCGGTGGCCGTGGACGCGGACTTCAACCTGCTCAAGACCGCCTACATGTCCAACAAGGGCAATCCCCTGCCCGCCGTGCGGGAGTTCCTGCGCCAGTTCTACGCCGAATACCCGAAGGCCACCGTGGCCGGGGCCGGCTCCACCGGCTACGGCGAGGACCTGGTCAGGACCGCCTTCCGCCTGGACTGCGGCGTGGTGGAGACCATGGCCCACCTGATCGCCGCCCGGAAGCTGCAGCCGGGGGTGGATTTCATCATCGACATCGGCGGACAGGACATCAAGTGCTTCAAGATCAAGGACGACGCCATCGACGATATCTTCCTGAACGAGGCCTGCTCTTCGGGCTGCGGCTCGTTCATACAGACCTTCGCCCAGGCGGCGGGCGGCCTGCCGGTGGACGAGTTCGCCCGCCGGGGCCTGCTGGCCAAACACCCGGTGGACCTGGGCTCCCGCTGCACCGTGTTCATGAATTCCTCGGTGAAGCAGGCCCAGAAGGACGGCGCGACATTGGAGGACATCTCCGCCGGGCTGTCCATCTCCATCGTGAAGAACGCGCTGTACAAGGTCATCCGCACCGCCGACGCCTCCCAGCTGGGCGAGCGCATCGTGGTCCAGGGCGGTACCTTCCTGAACGACGCCGTGCTGAGGGCCTTCGAGCGGGAGATCGGCCGGGACGTGGTGCGACCCAACATCGCCGGCCTGATGGGGGCCTACGGCGTGGCGCTGTGGAGCGCCACCCACACCCCCGGCGAACGCAGCGGCCTGCTCACCGCCGCCGAGCTGGAGCACTTTGCCCAGAAGACCACCAACACCCGCTGCCAGGGCTGCCAGAACCACTGCATGCTGACCATCATCCGCTTCGAGGGCGAGGACGGCGGCGCGCCCCGGCGCTTCATCTCCGGCAACCGCTGCGAGAAGATGACCGGCGGCGGCAAAAAGCCCATGCCCAACCTGTACGATGAAAAGCGGAAGATGCTGCGGGCGTACCCCTCCGGCGAGCGCAAGCGGGGCCGCATCGGCATCCCCATGGGGCTGAACATGTACGAGCTGTTCCCCTTCTGGCACGCGCTGTTCACCCGGCTGGGCTTCCAGGTGATCCAGTCCCCCGAGTCCGATCACGCGCTGTACGCCTCGGGCCAGCGCACCATCCCCTCGGACACCGCCTGCTATCCCGCCAAGCTGATGCACGGCCACGTGGAGTGGCTGCTGCGGCAGAACGTGGACGCCATATTCTACCCCTGCATGAGCTACAACCTGGACGAGCACCGGGGCGACAACCACTACAACTGCCCGGTGGTGGCCTACTACCCCGAGGTGCTCCGGCTGAACGTGCCGGGGCTGAAGCAGACGAAATTCATCAGCGATTACCTGGGCATCCACCGCCCGAAGGACTTTGAAAAGAAGTTCCCGGCGATACTCGATAAGTATTTCCCCGGCATCCCCGCACGGGAGGTGAAGACCGCGGTGCGCGGGGCCTATACGGCCTATGAGCAGCACATGGCCCGCATTCGCGCCCGGGGCGCGGAGCTGCTGGCCGACGCGAAGGCGAAGGGCCTGCCGGTGGTGATACTCTGCGGTCGGCCCTACCACATCGACCCGGAGATCAGCCACGGCATCGACCAGCAGATCGCCCAGCTGGGCGCGGTGGTGGTCACCGAGGACGCCGTGAATATGAATGAAGAAAAGTTCAGCGTGAACGTGCTGAACCAGTGGACCTACCATTCCCGGCTGTATTCCGCGGCGAAGTACGTGGCCGAATGCGGCGATACCAACATCAACCTGGTGCAGCTGGTGTCCTTCGGCTGCGGCGTGGACGCCATCACCACTGACGAGGTGCGCAGCATCCTCCAATCGGGCGGGCGGCTTTACACCCAGCTGAAGATCGACGAAATCTCCAATCCCGGCGCGGTGCGCATCCGCCTGCGCAGCCTGTTCGCCGCGCTGGAGCAATAGCGGCGGCAACCCGCCGCCACGGGCTGTGCCCCTGTAGGGGCGACGATGCGCCGCCTGCCCGAAACCCGTAGCGGCGGCGCCTGCGCCGCCACGATCCGCGAAATCGGAATGAAAGAACAATAAACCTATGCAAGACCGTATCGAATTT
>JAZSAA010000256.1:0-3881 GCA_045601625.1 Clostridia bacterium
CAGCTTCGGCAGGTCGACCCGCTTGTGGGTCACGATGTAGATCATGGCGCGGCACCCGCCTCTCCATCGGCGTCGGTCGCGCCGTAAAGGGCCAGGAATGCCCGGACGGTATCCTGTATGGTGAAGCCCGCCGCTCGAACCCGCTCACAGTCTTCGGCGCGATCCCAGCCGGGTCCCTCTGCCACTTCCCGCGCCGCTTCGCCCCACTTCTCGACGGACGTCCTGTCGATGGAGAGGAAACGAACGTGATCCGTCAGCTCCGCCTGGCGCGTGATGCGATCGGAGAACAGCACCGGCAGCCCCGCCGCCTGGGCCTCGACGCCCACCACCGGCAGCCCCTCGAACCGGGAGGGCAGCGCAAGCAGGTCCATCGCCTGCATCAGCTTGCCCACACCGTTGCTGGCGCCGTAGAAGATCACGTCCTTCTCCAGGCCGAGCCGTGCGGCCTTCGCCCGGATCTCGTCGAACAGCACGCCCTCGCCCACCAGCAGCAGCCTGGCGTTATCGACGCGCCTGCGCATGGCCGCGAAGGCGTCCAGCAGGTATTCGTGGTTCTTCTGGTAGGCAAAGCGGCCCACGTGGCCCACCACGAAGGCGTCCTCCAGCTTCAGCTCGCCGCGGACCTTCGCCCGCATGGCGGGGGCATAGGCAAAGCGCTCCAGCTCCACGCCGTTCTTGACCATCTTCACCCGGCTGACGTCCAACCCGGGATACATCCAGGCCGCCGCCTTGTCCGAGCAGGCCGCGAAATCGGTGGCGCAGCGCAGCAACGCACTGCGGCACAGCCTATGCAGCGCCGCCTTCAGCCTTCGCGAGCCGCCATCGATGCCCGCCGCGTGGGAGTGCAGTATGATCCTTTTCACGCCCGCGCGCCGGGCGGCCTTTGCGAATATCAACAATAAATAAGCCACGTCCCCGTGAATGTGAACGCAGTCATAGCCGCCGCCCTGCAGCAGCTTCAATGTGTTCCTGTAATAGGCCGAGGGCCGCTTCCATCGCGGGCCCCGCGTGCCCACGTAACAGACGTCCGTGCCCAGGCGCTTCAAGCGCACGATATTGTTTGGATTTACAAACTCGGCGATGCAGGCGATATCCAGCTTCAGCCCCTCCGGCTTGTTGCGGATGACGCTGTTTACCAGGGCGTAAACGCCGCCCAGGCCCACATCGTCGACGTTGACTTCCAGAACCTTCATCATGTCACGCCCCCGGGGGATATTATTCGGGATACCGTATCGGCGGCCGGAAGGACAGTCCCTCCAGCGTGCCGCCGAATATGACGCGAATGCGCTCCCATTTACGCCCGTCAGACCGGGTCAGCACCCGGAACACGTGAAGCGGAGTGCGCAGCAGCAATCGAACCGCGCCGCGCAGGCCCTCCCGCCGATACAGGACGACTTCGTTTCGATAGGCGTAGCGGTAGCGCTGGATGCGTTCAGGCGCGTCGGTGGCGATGTTTCCGCCGTTGTTCGTCTCGCAGCAGTGCACGGTGACGCTGTCGGTCACCACCCAGCAGGGGTGCTTCAGGGATATGCGGCGGGTATATTCCAGGTCGTCCGCCCAGATGAAGAACTCCCCGATGGGCAGGCCCACCTCGCGCACCACGGAAACAGGCACCAGCAACGACACAAATGTGGCCGCGCCGCAGGGAATCAGGCGCGGCGTAAAATCGGTGATGTTGCGCAGCTTCAGATCCCGCTGCACGTTCATGCGGCAGATCGAGCCGTCCGTCCACAGCACCTTGCCGGAGAGGAAGCCGAAATCGCCGATATCCTTACCGGCGCTCAGCAGCGCCTCCAGGGCGGTGGGCTGGGGCATGGCATCGTCGTCCATGATCCATGCGTACTGGTAACCCCGCTCCGCCGCCAGGCGAAGGCCGTACTCGAAGCCCCCCGCGCCGCCCAGGTTGCTGCCGGTATTCGCGTAGTGCACGCGCCCGTCCCGAACCATCGGGGCGAGCATATCCCCCGTGCCGTCGGTGCTGGCGTTGTCGATCACCCAGATATCCAACTCCGGCGCACTCTGCCGCAGCAGGCATTCGACACACTGCGCCAGCAGCGCCCTTCGGTTGTAGGTCACCACCACCGCGGCGACGCCCTTTGTCATGCCCTCATCCCGTTTCACGAAAACTTCCTGATGCCGGAGACGCCCCAGCGCACCGTGTTGACACAGGCGGTCAGCACGCCGTGCTTCAGGTACTGCCTGTAGAAGTGGTACTGCTTCGACACCAGCTTCAGCTTGTTGCCGGTGGTGCTGGAGGTCTGCACACGGTAGCGGGCCAGGATCTGCGGATTGCCCCTGGCCTCGCCCTCCAGGCAGACGATGTCGTACCAATAGGCGTAGTCGTCACGGATCGAGCGCAGCGCCTCGTGCAGGGAGATCTTGCCGTGTTTATCGGCGTCGTACAGCCCCGTCAGGCAGCCGATGCGGTTCATCACCCGCATGTCCTTCGGCGTGATTCGGTCGAGAGGCACCGTGGGATGCTGGATCTCGCGACCGTTCTCGTCGATGTGGCGATAGGCGCTGCATACGCAGACGGCGCCGGTTTTGCGCATGAACGCCAGCTGCTTCTCGAGAAAATCGGGCTCCCAAAGGTCGTCGGCGTCCAGCAGCGCGATATATCGGCCCTTCGCCTGCTTCATCCCCGTATTCCGGGCGTAGGCCGTGCCCGCGTTCTGCTGGCGAATCAGCTGTATCCGGCTGTCCCGCGCGGCGTAGCGTTCGGCGATCTGCGGGGTATCGTCCGCAGAGCCGTCGTCCACGACGATCATCTCCCACTGGGCATAGGTCTGGCCCAGCACCGATTCAATGGTATCGGCGATAAGGCGCCCGCCGTTGTAGCAGGGCGTTATGATCGAAACCAGGCCGTCAATCACTGTACACGACTCCTCCTCGCCAAAAGGGCCGGAAAATATAGAAACCCACAATAGATACAATTCAACCTGTTAATGGTATCACAGGCATTGAAAAATGTCAAGAAAATATCGGCACAAGTGGTTCACAAACGGACCTTTTTAGGTTATAATAAGCGTAAGCCTTAACCGGCTTATACATGAATACGATCGCGACCAACCACGATCAAGGAGGATATGATCATGAAGAAGTTTGTCTGTTCCGTCTGCGGCTATGTGCACGAGGGTGACGCCGCGCCCGAATTCTGCCCCGTCTGCAAGGCTCCCGCCTCCAAGTTCATCGAGCAGGCCGGTGAAAAGGTCTGGGCCGCCGAGCACGTCGTTGGCGTTGCATCGGATGCGCCCGAAGAGATCAAGCAGGGCCTGCGCGAGATGTTCAATGGCGAATGCAGCGAGGTTGGCATGTACCTGGCCATGAGCCGCGTCGCCATCCGCGAGGGTTATCCCGAGGTCGGCGCCTTCTTCGAGAAGGCCGCCATGGAAGAAGCCTGGCATGCCGCCCATTTCGCCGAGCTGCTGGGTGAAGTTCTGACCGATTCCACAGAGAAGAACCTGGCCCTTCGCGCCGATGCCGAATATGGCGCGACCGAAGGCCGCGCGACCCTGGCCAAGAAGGCCAAGGCCCTGAACCTGGACGCCATCCACGACATCGTCCACGAAATCGGCCGCGACGAGGCCCGGCACGGCAAGGGCTTCGCGGGGCTGCTGAAGCGGTATTTCGGGAAGTAAGAATTGACGACCGACAGGGGCGGTTCCAGAAGGGGCTGCCCCTTTTCATATGGCAAATCTCATCCTCCCATTGTAATCCCGCCTGATATATGGTAGAATATACGTGTCAACAACGATGTTGGAGGGATGGACCATGCTGATCATCGGTATCTGCGGGGCCAGCGGCAGGGGCAAATCCACGCTGGCCAAGGCGCTGCCTTCCCGCCTGGAAAGGCCCTGCGTATACATCAAACAGGATTCCTA
>JAZSAA010000257.1:0-2289 GCA_045601625.1 Clostridia bacterium
AAAGCGGGTGGAGCTGCACCTGCACACCAACTACAGCACGATGGACGCCTGCGCCTCGGCCACCGACCTGATCAAACAGGCCGCGGCCTGGGGACACAGGGCCATCGCCATCACCGACCACGGCGTGGTCCAGGCCTTCCCGGAAGCCTTCGGTGCGGCGAAGAAGAATAACATCAAGCTGATCCCCGGCTGCGAGGGCTACCTGATCGACGACGACGCGGCCATCGTGGAAAACGCCGGGGACATCCCTCTGGACGGCGCCGCCTTCGTGGTGCTGGACGTGGAAACCACCGGCCTGAACACCCGCGCCGACGAGATCATCGAGATCGGCGCGGTGCGCTTCGAGAACGGCGTGGAGGTGGCCGAGTTCAGCGAGCTGATCAATCCCGGCCGCCCGGTGCCCGACAAGGTGGTGGAGATCACCGGCATCACCACGGCCATGCTGCGGGACAAGCGCGACCTGATGACGGTCATGCCCGAATTCGCAAAATTCTGCGAGGGCGCGGTGCTGGTGGCCCACAACGCCAGCTTCGACATGAGCTTCTTCAGAAGGGCCTTCAGGCAGGCGGGGCTGCCCTTCGAGTTTGCCATATTGGACACGCTGGCCCTGGTGCGCAACCAGTATCCCCAGCTGAAGAGCCACAAGCTGGGCAACATGTGCAAGCAGCTGGGCGTCAGCCTCACCAACGCCCACCGGGCCGTACACGACGCCCGGGCCACGGCCCAGATGATGGTGAAGGTGCTGGATGAGGTGCGCGCCCAGAAGGGCATCACCCAGCTGGGCCAGCTGAACACCTGCTACCCCACCGACGCCGCCAAGCAGAGCTACCACATCATCCTGCTGGCCGCGTCCCAGCAGGGCATGACCAACCTGTACCGGCTGGTCAGCGAGGGGCACCTGAACTACTTCCACCGCCGCCCCCGCATCCCCCGCAGCCTGATTTCCAAGTACCGGGAGGGGCTGATCGTGGGCAGCGCCTGCGAAGCGGGCGAGCTGTTCCAGGCGGTGCTGGACGGCCGGGACGAGGCGACGCTGAAGCGCATCGCGTCGTTCTATGACTATCTGGAGATCCAGCCCATCGGCAACAACGCCTTTTTGAAGCGGGAGGGCACCGTGCCGGACGACGAGGCTTTGCGGGATTTGAACCGCAAAATCGTCGCCCTGGGCGACAGCATGGGCAAAATGGTGTGCGCCACCGGCGATGTGCACTTTCTGAACCCCACCGACAGCGTCTACCGGGCCATACTGCTCACCAAGGAGGGCTATAAGGACGCTGACATCCAGCCGCCGCTGTACTTCCACACCACCAATGAGATGCTGGAGGAATTCAGCTACCTGGGCCGTGAGAAGGCCCGGGAGGTGGTCATCACCAACCCCAACGCCATCGCCGACCGCATCGGCGACGTGAAGATCTTCATTCCCCACCCCGAGGGCAAAGAGACCTTCCAGCCCTTCTGGCCCGAAGCCGAGGACGAGCTGCGCACGCTGGTGAACGACAAGGCCCACAGCCTGTACGGCGACCCGCTGCCTGAGATCGTGCAGAAGCGCATCGACAAGGAGCTGGGCGCCATCATCGGCTACGGCTTCTCCACGCTGTACATGATCGCGGTGAAGTTGGTGGCGAAGAGCCTTTCCGACGGCTACATTGTAGGCAGCCGTGGGTCGGTGGGCTCGTCGCTGGTGGCGTTCCTGTCGGGCATCACCGAGGTCAACGCCCTGCCGCCGCATTACGCCTGTCCGAATTGCCGCCACACCGAGTTCGACCCGGACCCGCGCTACACCACCGGTCTGGACCTGCCGCCGAAAAAATGCCCCGAGTGCGGGGCCATGATGAACAAGGACGGTTTTAACATCCCCTTCGAGGTGTTCCTGGGCTACAAAGGCGACAAGGTGCCCGACATCGACCTGAACTTCTCCGGTGAATACCAGCCCCGGGCCCATCGCTACATCCAGGAGCTGTTCGGCGAGCAGTACTGCTTCCGGGCCGGCACCATCGGCACCATCGCTGAGAAGACGGCCTACGGCTATGTGCTGAAATACTGCGAGGAGAAGGGCATCAGCCTGCCCCGGGCGGAGATGGAGCGCCTGGCGCGGGGCATCACCGGCGTCAAGCGCACCACGGGCCAGCACCCGGCGGGCATGGTGGTGCTGCCCAAGGAGTACGAGATCTACCAGTTCACCCCGATCCAGCATCCCGCCGACGACCAGAACACCCCCACCATCACCACCCACTTCGACTTCAACAGCATGCACGACGTGCTGGTGAAGCTGGACGTGCTGGGCCACGA
>JAZSAA010000258.1:0-2320 GCA_045601625.1 Clostridia bacterium
ATTTACCTTCAACCCCTGTTCATTCGGGGGGAAAAGTGGTATAATGTCTCCATTGCAATGATAACAGGCCGCCCTTCGCGCGGCGACAGGGGGAGGAACCACCATGGAAAATGAAGTGAGAAAGCCCGCGAACTTTATCGAGGAGTTCGTCGAACAGGACCTGGCCAGCGGCCGGTTCGACCATGTGCACACCCGCTTCCCGCCGGAGCCCAACGGCTACCTGCACATCGGCCACTGCAAGGCGCTGTGCGTGGATTTCGGCATCGCCGAAAAGTTCGGCGGCAAGTGCAACCTGCGCTTCGACGATACCAACCCCACCAAGGAGGAGACCGCCTTCGTCGAGGGCATCCAGCGGGATATCGAGTGGCTGGGCTACAAGTGGGACAAGCTCTACTTCGCCTCCGACTTCTTTGACCGCCTGTATGAGATCGCGAAGGACATGATTCGCCGGGGCGTGGCCTATGTGGACGACCAGACCCCCGAGCAGATGCGCGAGAGCCGCGGCACGCTGACCAAACCCGGCGTGAACAGCCCCTACCGGGATCGCTCCGTCGAGGAGAACCTGGACCTGTTCGAGCGGATGAAGAACGGCGAGTTCGAGGAGGGCAGCCGGGTGCTTCGGGCCAAGATCGACATGGCCAACCCCAACGTGCTGCTGCGCGACCCCACCATGTACCGCATCAACCGCCACACCCACCACCGCACCGGCGACAAGTGGTGCATCTACCCGATGTATGACTTCCAGCATCCCATCCAGGACGCCATCGAGGGCATCTCCCACTCGCTGTGCTCGCTGGAGTATGAGATCCACCGCCCGCTGTACGACTGGTTCGTGGCCAATGCCAACGTCACCGACCATCCGCCCCGCCAGATCGAGTTCGCCCGCCTGAACATCGAGCGCACCGTGATGTCCAAGCGCCACCTGCGCAGGCTGGTGGAGGAGCATGTGGTGTCCGGCTGGGACGACCCCCGCATGCCCACGCTGGTGGCCATGCGCCGCCGGGGCTACACCGCCGCCGCCATCCACGACTTCATGGGCCGCGTGGGCGTGGCCAAGGCCGATTCCATGGTGGAGGGCAACCTGCTGGACCACTGCGTCCGCGAGGCGCTGGCCGACACCGCGCCCCGGGCCATGGCCGTGATCAACCCGCTGAAGGTGGTGCTGACCAACTGGCCTGAGGACAAGACCGACACCCTGACCATCGAGAACCACCCCGATCACCCCGAATTCGGCGCCCGCGAGGTGACCTTCGGCCGGGAGCTGTACATCGAGCGTGAGGATTTCATGGAGGAGCCGGTGAAAAAGTTCTTCCGACTTGCCCCGGACAAGGAGGTCCGCCTGAAGGGCGCGTACATCATCAAGTGCGTGGACTTCGTGAAGGACGAGGGCGGCGAGATCGTGGAGCTGCATTGCACCGTGGACATGGACAGCCGCTCCGGCAGCGAGGGCGCGAACCGCAAGGTCAAGGGCACGCTGCACTGGGTCAACGCCGCCGACGCCGTGCCCAGCGAGTTCCGGCTGTACGAGCCCATCCTGAAGGAGGACGACGACAACGAGGTGACCGTGGACGAGGACGGCAACACCGTTGAATCCAGCGGCGACTTCATGGACAAGCTCAATCCCAACAGCCTGACCGTGGTCAGGGGCTTCTGCGAGCCCTGGATCGCCGACCACGACGTGGGGGCGACCTTCCAGTTCCTGCGCATGGGCTACTTCTGCAAGGACCCCGATTCCACCGACGCCCTGCCGGTTTTCAACCGCACCGTGCCGCTGAAGGACAGCTGGGCCAAGGAAGCGAAGAAGTAAATCCTTCAAAGTCGATACATATTTGCAGCTTTGCATTCATACCAGAAAACCCCCGACGGAACCGCCCGTGTGTGAACTCCGTCGGGGGTTCCTGTTAAATTTTGAAACAGAGTTGAAAAACAGGGGTTTGGTCCCTGAAACCGGGGCCGAAGGGCCTTGACAAACAAAAACCGGTATGATATAGTTTTATATTACGTTAGTATGGCCAAAAAGCCGCTTTCGCAGCCAAAATGCCGAAGACATCGGGGTTTTCGGGGAGGAGCGCCTCGGTTTCAATGCTGAAATTTCACATTGAAATTACGCTTTAACTTAAAAATAACGAATGGTTTTCGGCAGACGGGCTGCCGTCAGTGAGCGCGGCATGACGAAGAAGTAAGGGGTGATTAAGGGTATGGCATATCCGGTGCAGATGGGCAAACGCACGCGCATGTGCTTTGCGCGCATTGAAGAGGCGCTGGCAGTACCTGATCTGATCGAGGTTCAAAAGAAATCCTACAACAACTTCCTGCAGGA
>JAZSAA010000259.1:0-2713 GCA_045601625.1 Clostridia bacterium
CTGCCTCGACAGCTCCGGAAGTCGTTCCAGTTTATCCATGATGGCCGCAAAGGATTCCTGCTGCCTCAGCTCTACCAGTTGCATATAGTAGTTGACAATCACGCCGGTGAATATGGCGAGCGTCACCACCGCGTAGAGGGACAATACCACGGAGAGGCTCCGGGATATGGCGGTATGCACCACCACATCTCCGAAGCCGATGGTTGAAACCACTGTGAAGCAATACCACAGCGCTTCCCGGTAAGTATTTATCTCCGGTTCGCAGACCCATATCACCAAGGCGGTAAGCAGCATGAAGGCCACAAAGCCCGACATGATCTTATCCGCCCCGGTATGCTTCAGAATCCTGCGTATCAATCTGAGCTTTCTCACGGGTTGTTCCCCTGTGCCTTACGGTTCAATGATGTTGAAATTGCGGTTGATGGGCGACATGTACTTCACCAGCCGGGCGGGCACGGTGTCATCGCCCTCGACGGTCATCTTGGCGATCACGTCGGCGTTGCCGTTCATCAGCGCGAGCAGCTGGAGCCTGGCGCAGGTCAGCGTGCAGTCGCATGCCGCGGTCGTATCGCCCGGATATGCCAGCAATATACCGTCCCGCCGGATGACGCGGAAGACCTCGCCGGTATCGGCGATGTTCAGCTTCAGCGTGAAATCGTCCTTCTGGGCAGCCAGGGCGTCGGTCATGATGTCGATGTAATCCAGCATCATATCGGCGGTCATGCTCATCAGCATGGCTTCACGGCCCTTCACGGTGCCCTCCTTGTCCGCCTGGTTGCCCTCGCGCAATTCCCACGCGCCCATCAGGTACGCGCTGCGCCAGGGACCGCTTTCGGCCTGGTAGCCCAACTGCTCCAGCGCGTCGGCGCACAGCTCCCTTGCAGCCTGGTTGTCTGGATCGGCGTAGACCATCTCCTTGGTCACCTGGGCCACCCACTGGTATTCGCCATTATCGAAGTCTGCGCGGGCCTTCTCCAGCACGGCGTCCACGTCGCCCAGGTATTCCACCCACTTCTTCGCGGTGTCCTCCGGGGTCAGCGGGTTCAGGTTCACGGGGTTGGCGTCATACCAGCCCATGTAGCGCTGGTAGACCGCCTTGATGTTGTGGCTCAGCGTGCCGTAATACTGGCGGCAGTACCACACCTTGTCCAGGCGCTCCGGCAGCGTCAGCGTCCGGGAGATCTCCGCGGCGGTCATGCCCTGGTTGATGTAATGCAGGGTCTGGTTGTTGATGTACTGGTAGACGGCGGCGGTGTCCTCCATGTAAGTGCGGATGGTCTCGTTGCCCCAGTGCGGCCAGTTGTGGCTCTGGAACACCACCTCCACGTCGTCGCCGAACAGGGCCTCCGCCTCGAGGATGTAGCTTGCCCAGGCCGCGGCGTCCCGCACCTGCGCACCGCGCAGCGTGTAGATGTTGTGCATGGTGCCGGTGCAGTTCTCCGCCAGCCAGAGGCCCCTGTACTTCGGGAACCAGGCGTTCATCTCGGCAGGGGCCTCGGTGCCGGGGGTCAGCTGGATCTGGATCTCCAGCCCATCGATGGTGATGGTCTCGTTGGTGGCAATCTCATAGGTCGGGGCCAGCAGGCCCACGGTACCTACGGACTGCCCCAGGCCGATGCCGATGGCCATGCGCCCCGTATCGCCGGGCTTCATCAGGGCGCCGTACTGGTACTGCGCCCGGCGGCCCATGGCGGGGCCGCAATACAGGTTCTCGCTGACGGCATGCTCCAGGAAGCCCTTGGGGGCCAGCACCACGGCCTTGCCGGAGGCCAGCTGCTGATCCAGCGGCAGGGTGGCGTCCGCGGCATCCTCGGCGGAGATCAGGCCGTAGATGCCGCCGTAGTGGTCGATGTGGGAATGGCTGTACAGCACGCCCTTGACGTCGATGGGCCCGAAGTGCTTCTCCATCAGCGCCTTGGCGGCGGCCATGTCCTCCTGGCACATCAGCACGTCGAACACCACCCAGCCGTTGTCCGTGCGGATGAAGGTGGCGTTGGCCATATCGTAGCCCCGCACCTGGTAGATGCCGTCGCACACCTCGAACAGCCCCGCGTAGGCGTTGAGCTGGGTGTTGCGCCACAGGCTGGGGTTCACGGTGTCCGGGGCCTCGGCGTCCCGGACGAAGGCGAAATCCTCCAGGTTCCAGGCGACCACCCCGTCGTCGCGGGTGATGACCACGCTCTCCGGAGCCTCGATCAGCCCCCGCAGCGCGTTCTCCTTCTCGGTCTCGTCGGAAAAGTCCAGTCGGTCGTACCAGGCCCTGTTGGCCTCGGCGGTGTAGGTCGTGGCGGGCTTGTTCTCAGCCAGCCCCATGCCGGATATAACCAGCAGCAGGGCGATCGCAAGGCAAAGCAGCTGTTTCACTGAAATACCTCCTCACATGTAAAGTCGGTCCGATTGCCCGGACATGGGCGCGCCCCAAGGCTCAGGTTCAGGTCTCGGGCCGGATGGACGCGGTGACGAGCTGCGCCACGGCGGCGAAGCCCTCGTCCGAAACGGGAGTAAATATGAACTGCACATAGTTGCCGGACTGAGTGACGAACACCACATACACGGCATCTACATCGGGAACGCTGAATGAAACGGCATCCAGGCCGTTGAGGGTGCAGCGCTCGATCTCCGTCGCGCCGTTGGCCTCCAGGGTGGCGACGGTCTCATCCATCGTCGCGCCATCATACCCCGTCAGATACTGGGCGTAGATGCCCGCGGAGCC
>JAZSAA010000260.1:0-3915 GCA_045601625.1 Clostridia bacterium
CCGCATCGTCTGCATGACCGATGCCGACGTGGACGGCAACCACATCCGCATACTGCTGCTCACGTTCTTCTACCGGTTCATGCCCAAGCTGATCGAGGACGGCTACGTCTACGCCGCCCAGCCCCCGCTGTACAAGGTCACGAGGGGCAAGCAGGAGCAGTACGTCTACTCCGACAGCCAGCTCCAGAAGCTGCTGGACGAGATGGGCCGGGACGCCAAGCCCGAGATCCAGCGCTACAAGGGCCTGGGCGAGATGAGCTACCAGCAGCTGTGGGACACCACCATGAACCCCGAGACCCGCAGCATGTACCGCGTGGAGATGAAGGACGCCATCGCCGCTGACGAGCTGTTCACCCTGCTGATGGGCGACCAGGTGGAGCCGCGGCGGGAGTTCATCGAGCAGAACGCGAAGCTGGTGGCGGACCTGGATATCTGACCGTGACGAGAGAGTGTACAGCGGCTATGAATATGGGGGAAGGGCGCGGCAGGATCAGGATTGAGATATTCCTGTTTATACTGGCGGTTGCGTTTTTGGCGGTCGTGACCTGGAACGCATCCCTGAATTTCATCGATTCGGACGCCTCCAGCGAACTGGTCCTGGCCAACCACCTGCACCAGACCGGTCAGGTCCTGTCGAGGGACTGGTATTACAGCACCGAGCTTCGGGCGCTGAACACGCAGCTGGTCTACGCGCCGCTGTTCGGCCTCTTCTCCGACTGGAGGAAGGTCCGGTTCATGGGGGCCATGATCCTGCAGGGCATCATGGTGGCCTCCTACGGCCTGCTCTGCCGGGCGCTGGGCCATGGGAAAAGGGCCTTCTGGGCTGGCGGCGCGCTGCTGCTGCTTCCCACCTCGGTGGCCTATGGCCGGATCGTGCTGTACCAGACCTATTACATCCCGCACATCGCGGTATCATTTGCGCTGTCGGCCCTCGTCGCTCTGCTGGCGAAGGGCGGGCATTCGGAAGGGCGCGGTGCCGGCGTCTTGTCCCTGATCGGCCTGATTGTCCTGTCCTTCCTGAGCGGGGTCGGCGGCGTCCGGCAGATCGCCGTCACCCATGTGCCGCTGTGCCTCGCGCTGTGCCTCTGGGCCGTCGGGCGTCTGTCCGGGCGATCCATGGCGGAGGGGGAAGAGGGCCTTGTCAGGAGGCGCTTCCTCGGTTATCTGGGCCTGATACTGCTGTCCGGCTTGGCCTTTGGCGCCGGCTATTGGGTCAACAGGCGGCTCCTGAGCCTGTATCACTTCTCGGACTATTCGACGACGGCCATGGCATGGAGATCTGACCGCCTCTCCGAGATCGCGTTCTCGATACTCCACGCCTTCGGGCTCAGGCGCGATATCCCCCTGTTTTCCGTTCAGGGCGTCGCTTCGCTGCTGGGGGTCCTTGCCTTCGCGGTGCTGCTGCGGCGCTTGTCCGGGGCGATGGACGGGAACGTGGCGGCCGGGGGAGGCGACTTCGCCCGGAGCCTCGCCCCCGGTATGCTCGCGGCCGGGCTGACGGTGTTTGTCCTGGAGGAATTGCTGCTGGACAAGGCATACGCAGTCTGGTACGTGCTGCCGTATTCCGTGTGGATGGCGCCGGTGGTGGGAGGCTGGATCGGGGACGGGAAAGACGCCTTCGGCCAGCGCCCGGTCCCGGCGCTGCGCCGGGTACTGGTGTCATTCGTGGCCGTGGCGATGGTCCTCAACGGGGTCGTCAACGGAGCGTATTATATAAACCCGAACACCTTCCCGCAGCCCTACGAGGGCAACGCCAACAAGCAGGCGGACATGGCCGAAAGGCTGTCGCCGCTGGCGGAGCTCCTGGTATCCGGGGGATACGACCTGGGGTATTGCACCTTTTGGCAGGGCAATATCCTGACGGAGATGACGGACGGGACGATCCCCGTGATCAACATCAATGTTGGCGGGGACGGGACCGTGCATTATATTAACTGGCTGACCCTGGCGGGCAATCGAAGCCGAAGGGCGCAAAAGGCCTTTGCGGTGATCGACGGAAGCGCCTGCGACGCATTTGAAGCGGGCGGGATGGGAGAGGCCAGCGAACGATTATTTGAAGATCCCGGCGGGCTGTATCGCGCGTACCGCATAACAGACCCGGATAAGCTGAAAGCCATGTGCGAGGGCGGCGCCTGACGCCGCGGGCCGTTCATCAAACGGCGATTGCCCGGGAATGGGCAGGCGTCCCCTGCCAGGAAGCGAAAACAATTTGAAACGGAGGCTTCATAAATGCCCGACGAATTCAACATCGGCAAACTCACGCCCCTCAATATCGAGGATGAATTAAAGAAATCCTTTATATCCTACGCCATGGCGGTCATCGTCACCCGCGCGTTGCCGGACGTGCGGGACGGGTTGAAGCCGGTGCACCGGCGGATACTGTACTCGATGAACGAGATGGGCATCACGCCGGACAAGCCCTACCGCAAGTCCGCGCGCATCGTGGGCGACGTGCTCGGTAAATACCACCCCCACGGCGACAGCAGCGTCTACGACGCCATGGTGCGCCTGGCCCAGGATTTCTCCATCCGCTACACGCTGGTGGAGGGCCAGGGCAACTTCGGCTCGGTGGACGGCGACGGCGCGGCCGCCATGCGTTACACCGAGGCGAGGCTTTCCAAGCTCTCCATGGAGATGGTGCGGGACATCGAGAAGGAGACCGTCGACTTCTATCCGAACTTCGACGAGACCCTGATGCAGCCCGCCGTGATGCCCAGCCGCTTCCCGAACCTGCTGGTGAACGGCTCCAGCGGCATCGCCGTGGGCATGGCGACCAACATCCCGCCCCACAACCTGGGCGAGGTCATCGACGCCTGCGTGCATTACATCGACCACCCCGACTGCACCGTGGACGACCTGATGCAGTTCGTGAAGGGCCCGGACTTCCCCACCGGCGGCGTGATCCTGGGCAAGCGGGGCATCTACGACGCCTACCACGAGGGCCGCGGCCGCATCATCGTGCGCGCAAAGAGCGAGATCGAGGAGATGAGCCAGGGCCGCCAGAGGATCGTCGTCACCGAGATCCCCTACATGGTCAACAAGGCCAAGCTGATTGAGAAGATCGCCGAGATGGTCCACGAAAAGGCCGTGGAGGGCATCAGCGACATCCGCGACGAGTCCGACCGCGAGGGCATGCGCATCGTCATCGAGCTGAAGCGGGACGTCAACGCCAACGTGGTGCTGAACACGCTGTACAAGCACACCCAGCTCCAGGACACCTTCGGCGCCATCATGCTGGCTCTGGTGGACGGCACGCCGAAGATCCTCAGCCTGCGGCAGATGATCCACCACTACCTGGAGCACCAGGAGGACGTCATCCGCCGGCGCACCCAGTACGACCTGAACAAGGCCGAGGCCCGCAGCCACATACTGGAGGGCCTGATCATCGCCCTGGACAACATCGACGAGGTCATCAAGCTGATTCGCTCCAGCCGCACCGGCCAGGAGGCCAAGGAGGGCCTGATGAGCCGCTTCGGCCTCTCCGAGCGCCAGGCCCAGGCGATACTGGACATGCGTTTGCAGCGCCTGACCGGTTTGGAGCGCGACAAGATCGAGGCCGAGTACGCCGAGTTGCAGAAGATGATCGCCTACTATAAAGCCGTGCTGGCGGACGAGAGCATGGTGCTGGGCATCATCAAGGACGAGCTGACCGAGATCAAGCGCAAGTACGCCGACGAGCGCCGCACCGAGATCTCCGCCCTGGAGGGCGAGATCGACATGCTGGACCTGATCGCCGAGGAGGACATGGTCGTCACCCTGACCCACTACGGCTACGTCAAGCGCCTGCCCAAGGCCACCTACCGCGCCCAGAAGCGGGGCGGCAAGGGCATCGTCGGGGCCACCACCCGGGAGGAGGACTTCGTGGAGCAGATGTACGTGGTCAACACCCACGACACGCTGATGTTCTTCACCAAC
>JAZSAA010000261.1:0-2437 GCA_045601625.1 Clostridia bacterium
CCCTGGGGCAGCCTGACGGGCATACGCCCCACCCGGCTGCTCTACGAGGCCATGGAGGCGGGCATGGGGCTGGAGGAAGCCGTGGCTCACGTGACTGAAGCCTTCGACGTCGCCCCGGACCGGGCCGAACTGCTGGGGGAAATCGCCCGTATGCAGGACGGCCTGCGCGTCGCGCCGCCGGACTGCTTCGACCTGTACATCGGCATCCCCTTTTGCAGGACCCGCTGCTCCTACTGCTCCTTCTCGTCCGGCGAGATCGGCGACGGCAGGCTGGTCGAGCCCTATGTGCAAGCCCTGCTGCGGGAGATCGGGCTGTGCAGGGACCTGATGCGGCAGGCGGGCAAGCGCCTGCGGGCGGGCTACATCGGCGGCGGTACCCCCACGGCCATTCCGGGGGCGGACTTGGAGCGGATACTCGCCGCGGCCCAGGAAGCCTTTCCGGGGGCCGTGGAGTGGACGGTGGAGGCCGGCAGGCCGGACACCATCGACGAGGACAGGCTGCGGATGCTGAGGGACAGGGCGGTGACCCGCATCTCCGTCAACCCGCAGAGCTTCAACGACGATACCCTCGCGCGCATCGGCAGGGCCCATACCGGCCGGGAGACGGTCGAGGCCTACCGGCTGGCCCGGAAGCTGGGCTTCGACGACATCAACATGGACGTCATCGCCGCCCTGCCGGGGGAGGACGTGGATGACTTTGCCCACACTCTGGACGTGGTGCAGGACCTCGCGCCGGACAGCGTGACGGTCCACTCCCTGGCCATCAAGCGCTCCAGCCGCCTGCACGAGCAGCTGGCGGTGGCGGGCAACGGCTACGGCCAGGTGTCCCGGGAGGGCGCGGCAGAGATGATCGCCATGGCCCGCCGAAGGCTGACCGAAGGCGGCTGGCGGCCCTACTACCTGTACCGGCAGAAGTACATGGCCGGCAACCTGGAGAACGTGGGCTACGCGAAGCCGGGCAAGGCCTGCCTGTACAACATCGGCAACATGGAGGAGACCGTCAGCGTGCTGGCGCTGGGGGCGGGGGCCATCACCAAGTGGCTGTTCGACCCGAAATCCCGGGATTTGCGGATCGAGCGCGCCCCGAACGTGCGCAACATCGGGGAATACATCCGCCGCGTGGACGAGATGGTCACGCGGAAGCGGGACGTGATCCTGCGGGGAGACTGAACCGTTGTTTACGGGTGGTGGCTGAAGAACCCCCCCAGTCACGCGGCGCGTGACAGCTCCCCTTTCAGGGGCGCCGAAGCAGCCGCCTCATATCAGGGCTCCCCTGGAAGGGGAGCTGGCGCACGGCGCCTGAGGGGTTCCGTGACCAGGTATTGACCATACCCGCAGGCAGGCGCCGACAGCAGGGCATCAAATAGATTGAAGGATTCGGAGGGACCCGGTTCATGCGACAACGGAAGAAGGGCTTTTTCAGCGACCGGCGACGGCTGATCGCCGCGATCGCCGCGGGGGCGGTGCTGCTGGCGGGGCTGCTGATACTGATCCTGAAGCTGACCGAGCCCAGGACGCCGGAGGAGCCCGACCCGAACCCCGTCGCCACCATCACCATGTCCGACGGCAGCCAGATGCGCTTCGAGCTGTATCCGAAGGAGGCCCCCAACACCGTGGCCAACTTCATCACCCTGGCCAACCGGGGCTTCTACAGCAACCAGCAGTTCTACCGGATCGTGGCGGGGGTGTTCATACAGGGCGGCGATCCCAACAACGACGGCACCGGCGGCCCGGGCTACGCCATCAAAGGCGAGTTTTCGGAGAACGGCTTCACCAACAACGTCTCCCACATGCGCGGAACGATTTCCATGGCCCGCCAGAGCGGCTTCGACACCGCGGGCAGCCAGTTCTTCATCATGCAGGGCAGCTATCCCGAGTACGACGGAAGGTACGCCGCCTTTGGCAGCGCCCTGGACGACGCGACGCTGAAGGTGCTGGACGCCATCGGCGCCCAGCCCACCGACAGCACCTACCTCCCCCTGACCCGCCAGGTGATAAGCAGCATCCGCGTGGAGACCTTCGGCGTGGATTACGGCGAGCCGGAGACTATTAAAGAGGAATGATAAATTCTGATTTGTCGGAGAGACGGAACCCCTCCGGCGCTACGCGCCACCGTCCACGGGCCTGCCGGCCCCATCTCGCTGAAAACAGTCCACTGGACTGTTTTCCGGGCGCTCGATGCCCCTTTCAGGGGAGGCTTTAGGCTAACTTACCGGGGAGTATCGGGGGGCGGTAAGTCGGATCGTAGCCATGTCGTTCTGTGGGCCAAGGAGTTGTTACCAGCAGTTGTCTTCCTAAGACCGCTTGGCCTCCGACTTCCTCCGGCGCTACGCGCCACCGTCCACGGGCCTGCCGGCCCCATCTCGCTGAAAACAGTCCACTGGACTGTTTTCCTGGCGCTCGATGCCCCTTTCAGGGGAGGCTTTAGGCTAACTTA
>JAZSAA010000262.1:0-9157 GCA_045601625.1 Clostridia bacterium
TTTAGTGGTTAGTATTTAGTGGTGGTGCAAATCCCTACGGGATTTGTTTGATTATAAGGAAACGGTAGAGGCTGCAACGTTTCTTGATCCTTTGAATCAAAAGAAATCCGTTAGGATTTCCTCCTCCACTAACCACTAAATGCTAAATACTAAATACTGAATTTTGATTTGTCGCGGAGCGACAAATCAGAATTTGCCTGCCTGAACAGCATCTCGCTGCTGCTCACTTCAGACCAAGAAAACCGGCGGTCCTGCTCACCAGCGCCTCGGCGCGCTCCACCGTCTCGTCCTCGGCGAATATCCGCACCCGGGGCTCGGTGCCGCTGAAGCGGATGATGACCCACGCGCCGTCAAAGTAGACCTTGCAGCCGTCCTCGTAGCTCACGCGCCGGATGGGCATGTCGAAGTCGGGCAGCTCGTGATTCTCGAAAACCAGCTTCTGCACTTCCGCCTTGTTATCCGGGGTCAGCGGCCAGTCGTGCTCGGCGACGTGCAGCTCGCCGAATTCGTCGAAGATGTCCCGCACCAGCCGGGAGAGGGGCTTGCCGGTGACGGACAGCATCTCCACCAGCAGCGACGCGGCGTAGAGGCCGTCCTTGCCGAAGATGTGGCCCCGGACGGTCAGGCCTCCGGAGGATTCCCCGCCGATCAGGGCGTCGTAGCGCTGCATCCCGGCGGAGATGTGCTTGAAGCCCACGGGGACCTCGACGCACTTTTCCCCGAACTTCGCCGCCACCCGGTCCAGCAGGTGGGTGGTGGCCACGTTGCGCACCGCCGCGCCCTTCCAGCCCTTGTACTTCAGCAGGTAGTAGTACAGCAGCACCAATATCTCGTTGGCGCTGACATAGCGCCCCTGTTCGTCGATCACGCCCAGCCGGTCGGCGTCGCCGTCGGTGGCGATGCCGATGTCGGCGTTGTGGTCCTGCACCTGCCGCTGCAGGTCCGCCAGGGTGTCCACCGTGGGCGCGGGCAGGCGACGGCCGAAGAAGGCGTCGTGGGTGTCGTGGATCACGTCGATGTCACAGCGGCTGGAGTACAGGATCGTCAGAAGGCCCGTGAGGCTCACACCGTACATCGGGTCCAGCACGATCCGCGGGCGGCGCTTGCGGATGGCGGCGGTGTCGATCTTCTCCATGATGGAGTCCAGGTAGGCGTCCCGGGGATCGACAAAGACAATCTTGCCCTCGGCGAGCCCCTGCTCGAAGAGGACCGTATCGATCTCGGCCTCCGAGAGCCCGTTGGCCTCGGCCTGGATCTCGTCGGTGATCTCCTGGACCGCGTCCCGGCCGCCCAGGGTGAACAGCTTGATGCCGTTCCAGATGGCGGGGTTGTGGCTTGCAGTGATGGCAGCGCCGTAGGGCAGGCCCCAGGATTTCACCGTGTACATGATCTGGGGCGTGGGCGCGGACAGGTTCACGAAGTCCACCTTCACGCCCTGGGCGGCGATGGCCTCGGAGAACCAGATGGCCGCCTCCCGGCTCAGGAAGCGCCGGTCGTAGCCGATGCAGATTTCCTTCCCGGAATCGGGCTCCCTTTGTATCCTGCGCCCCAGGGCCGTGGCCACGCGCTGGATGTTCAGCCGCGTAAACCCGTCGCCGATGATCGCCCGCCAGCCGCCGGTGCCGAATTGAATCATAATCCTTGCCTCCTGTGTGTCAGTAAAGGTTGCAGGGGGATTGCCCTTCGCCGCGTCCCGGGCGAAGCGCCTTCCACACCTTATATTTTACACTATATTCATTTTAACGGCAAGGGCGAAAAAAGGAAATGGACGGGATTGGCGTTTTTTGTTTGGGGTTGGCGAGTTTGGCCGCTGCCCCATGCCGGCCATTGACATTTCCGGGAATGGGGTTTATCATGCGGGGGAGGGGGAATCGCGCATGAAATGCATCGCAAACGGCAAGATCCTGCTGAAGGACGGCGTACTGGAGGGCAAGGCGATCGTCTTTGACGACATGATCCGCGGCTTCCCGGACGCCCCGCCAGAGGGCTTGGAGGTCATCGACGCCGAAGGCGGCTACGTTTCGCCGGGACTGGTGGACGTGCATTGCCACGGCTTCATGGGCTGGGACGCCTCCCACGGGGACCTGGACGAGCTGCGCCGGATGTCCCGCCGGGCGGCGCGCTTCGGCGTGACCGCCTGGCTGCCCACCACGATGACGCTGGACTGGCCGGCGCTGGAGCGGTGCTTTTCGGCCATCCGCGAAGCCCGACGGGAGAGCCTGTCCCCTGAATGGGGCGGGGCGCAGGTGCTGGGCTGCCATGCCGAGGGGCCGTTCATCAACCCGAAGAAGAAGGGCGCTCAGGCGGAATCCGCCATCCAGCGTCCGGACGCCGAAAAGCTGCGCCCCTGGGCGGACGTCGTTCGGCTGATGACCCTCGCCCCGGAGATGGAGGGCGCGATTGAGTGCATCCGGGCGGCGCGGAAGATGGGCGTCACCCTGTCCATGGGCCACACCGACGCCGACTGGGCGCAGGCGATGGCGGGCATTGAAGCGGGCGTTACCCACGCCACCCACACCTTCAACGCCATGCCGCTGTTGAACCACCGACAGCCGGGGGCGGTCGGCGCGGCCCTCGGGGACGACCGGGTGTTCTGTGAGCTGATTTGCGACACCTTCCACGTTCACCCGGCCCTGTTTTCACTGATGGCGAAGGTCGCGGGGGACCGGCTGGTGCTGATCACCGATTCCATCCCCGTGGCCGGCCTGCCCGATGGCCCCCACGACCAGCTGGGCGTCACGGTGATCGTGGACGGGATGAAGCTGCGCTTCCCCGACGGCACCATCGCCGGCAGTGCCCTGACCCTTGACGCCGCCGTGCGCAACTTCGCGCGGCACACCGGCCTGCCCCTCTGGCAGGCGGTAAACATGGCCTCGCTGAACCCGGCCAGGAGCATCGGCGTGGACGACAGGAAGGGCGCGCTGGAGGTCGGAAAGGACGCCGACATCCTCATCGCGGACGGGGATTTCAATGTGCGGGCGACGTTCGTGCGAGGACGCCTGACGGCACAGTCGGCAGCATCATCAAGGAGGTAGAAGCATGTTCAGGCAAATGAGAAGGTTCAAACAGCAGCTTTCACTCGAGGAGTGCCGGGAAATCCTGGGGCGGGCCACCTCCGGCGTGCTGGGCCTGTACGGGGACGACGGCTACCCCTACACGGTGCCGGTCAGCTTTGTGTACGAGGCGGGCGGCGAGGGGCTGGGGACCATCGGCTTCCACTGCGCGAAGGTCGGCCACAAGATCGACGCCATTCGCCGGAACGAAAAGGTGTCCTTCACCGTCATCGATCGGGACGAGGTCATGCCCAGAGAGCGCACGACGAAGTTCTGCAGCGTGATTGCCTTCGGCCGGGCGCGGATACTGGAGGACGAGGCGGAGCTGCGCCGCGCGGCGAACGCCGTCGGGGCGAAGTATTCCCGGGGATTCGAGGACCTCTACATGCAGGAGACCGAGGAGACGATCCGCGCGGGACGGCTGTGCTGCGTGGAGATCACCATCGACCACATGACCGGCAAGATCGGCCGGCAGCTGCTGCTGGAGCGCCAGGGCCGGGAGGCGGCGGAATGAGGATCGAACACGTCGCGATGTATGTGAACGACATCGAAGCTGCACGGGACTTCTTCACGGAATACCTCGGCGGCGTCGCCAACGCGGGCTACCGCAATCCCAACACCGGCTTTCGGTCCTATTTCCTGCGCTTTGGGGACGGCGCGCGGCTGGAGCTGATGAACAGGCCGGGCATGGTGGACGCGGAGAAGCCGCCGGGGCGCACGGGCTACGCCCACGTTGCCTTCTCCCTGGGCAGCCGGGAGCGGGTGGACGCGCTCACGGCGCGCCTGAAGGGGGACGGCTTCCCGGTCGTCAGCGGCCCGAGGGTCACAGGCGACGGCTATTACGAGAGTTGCGTCGTCGCCATCGAGGGCAACCAGATCGAGCTGACGGTATGAAGAAGGGATGGCATTCCTGCGTCTCACAGTTTTCCGTAAAGTACCCAAAATTCCTGAAAACGGATGAACCTTTCCGAAGAAAAAACGTCCAATCAAAAAAGGAAACGGAGGATTTGTACAATGAAGAAACTCACGGCAATCATTCTGACCCTCGCGCTGCTCATCTTCCCGGTGGCCCTCGCGGAGTCCGCGGACTTCCTGGGAACCTGGTACCTGAACGAGATGACGATGGGAGATAACGTGCTCTCGCCCTCCGCGCTGGGCATGGACATGACACTGGAGCTCAATGAGGACGGGACCGCCGTGCTCGCCTCGCCCACGGAAGAGGCAGCCCGACAGGAGGCGACCTGGAAGCTGGAGGGCAACGTCGTCACCGTGACGGTTGACGGCGAGGATATGACGCTGAGCCTCCAGGACGGCGCGCTGAAGGGCGAGCAGGGCGGCATGGGCATGAATTTCGGAAGGGAAAAGGTCGAGACTGAGACCTACCAGCCCGCCGAGGCCAGGGCCGACGCCACCGAAGCCGATTACGCGGGCAATTGGCAGGCCGCCTATATGGACATGGACGGCACTTATCTGCCGGCCTCCATGCTGGGCATGGACCTGACCGCTGTGATCGAAGGCACCGGCATGACGCTGAACGGCATGTACGTCTTTGAGAACAACGCCTATGAGGCCGCCTTCTCCGAAGGCGCGCTGGTGCACCAGGGCGGCGACGACGAGATGTACACCAGCATCACAGCCCAGCTGCTGGAGGACGGCGCGCTGCGCATGACCTTCATGTCCGGGGATACGCCGCTGGTCCTGTTCCTGGAAAAGGCCGAGTAGCCCTCTGCCCCGGCAATGTGGCGGCAGATCGCCGCCGCTACATGTGCAATAGGTTGCATTCTACCGCTTCTCATAGTAAAAGAATATCGCTGCATAAAACAACTGTAGGGGTGCCGATGCAGCGCCCGCCCGGGTACGAAAACATGTCGTTTGAACCCGGCGGGGGGCGCATCGCCGCCCCTTCATGTGCCACAGGTCGCTTTTCTACTGCTCTTTACAGTAAACGCGCGATGGTGCGGCGCCTGTCAGGCACCATGTGGCGGCAGATTGCCGCCGCTACACACCATAGGTTGCTTTTCTAACTGCTTTTCACAGTAAGCATAAACCTACGAAGGATATGCAATTGCAGGGGCGGCGCGACGCCGCCCTTGTCATGCATGCGCTGTAACGCTTGCGCAATTCAACGTTGCGGCCCGGGGCAGAGGTTTTTTGCTGCCGGCCATCGCACCTCCGGCAGGCCCCGTGCGGTCGCCATGGCGCGGAGGGAATAAACTATCCGTCAAACGATCTTTATGTAATATTCTGAATACGAGCGTTGCGGAAACGGGAAGAAGGTGTATAATATTCCATAAGTATATTATGGGGTGTTATGGCGACGGATGCGTCCTGACGCAGACGGACGACGGCATGCTGATCCGCAAGCGCACGGCCGGGAGCTGTGATCTGCAGGCGGGCTGCCGGAGCATTGCCCGGTCCGGCTCGGACAAGGCGGTGTTCGCCTCGACCGCCACGCCGGTCATCGCCTTCTTTGCCTTCGTCATCAAAGTCATCGCGCTGCCCGGGCCAGGCGCCTGAAGCTCACGGATATCAATTGAACAACAAACAATCAGCGGGGGAATGCACCATGTTTGGAAGAAGACCGGACGGGATCCGGATCAGGGGGATCGACCCGATTATGCGGATCACTCCCTACATCATGCCGATGCGCTGCGACGCCCAGGTGTATCTGAAGCAACGGGCGGACCTGGAGGTGCTGCTGGACTACATCCGGCGGCAGCGGCTGGAAAAGGACGAGCAGATCTCCTATATGCAGATCGTCGCGGCCGCCTACGTGCGGGCCATCAGCCGCAATCCCCAGGTCAACCGCTTCATCATGAACAAGCAGCTGTTCGCCCGGAACAACTGCTCCTGTGCCTTCACGATTTTGAAGGACCCCCACGACATCGACAAGGGCGAGGCCGTGGTGAAGATCAAGTTCGACCTGACGGATACTATCTACGACGTGCGCGACCGCATGGAGGCCGCCGTGGCGGCCAACCGCGTCGACCAGGAGCCGGGGTTTGTGGAAAAGCTGCTGAAGGGCGTGTTTGCCGTGCCCGGACTGGCCACCGTGATCGTGGGGCTGGTGCGTTTCCTGGACCGCTTCGGCATCGCGCCAGCCGTCCTGATGGACGAGCTGCCCTTCTACGTGGGCCTGTACATCACCAACGTGGCCTCCCTGCAGCTCCAGGACGTCAACCACCACCTGTACAACTGGGGCAACGTGGGCATATTCGCCGGCATGGGCCTGGAGGAGCGCAGTACCGTGGTGGAAAAGGGCCAGGCGCGCACGAAGCGCTTCCTCCCCATCGGCCTGACCATCGACGAGCGGGTCTGCTCCGGCGCGCACTACGCCCGCTTTTTGAAGGACGTGCGGCACTATCTGGCCCATCCGGAGCTGCTGGAAAAGCCCCCGGAGGCGGTCTGCTTCGACCAGGGACTGGAATACCACGAGCCCAAGCCCCGGCCCCGGACCGACGCCGCGAATTAATACCATGAAGAAAGAATTGTCATGGTATGTCTATCGCGCCGCCTGCGCCGTGATCCGGCGCATGTTTCCCGAGCCGCAATTCACGGGACTGGAGAATATTCCCGCGGGCAGGCCCTGCATCATCGTGGGCAACCACGCCCAGGCCTACGGCCCGATCTACATGGAGCTGTACCTTCCCTGCGAGCGGGCGATCTGGTGCGCGGCCGAGATGATGCGCCTGAAGGAGCTGCCCGACTACGCCTTCCGGGACTTTTGGTCGAAAAAGCCCTGGTGGTGCCGATGGGTCTACCGGCTGGTGTCGTATGTCGCCGCGCCGGTGGCCGTCTGCGTGTTGAAGAACGCCCACACGATCGGCGTCCACCGGGACACGCGCACGCTGTCCACGATGCGCGAATCGCTGAAGCGCATGAAGGCGGGGGCGAACATCATCATCTTTCCGGAGCATGAGGTCTACCACAACGGTATCGTCTGGGAATTCCAGGAGGGGTTCGTCAGCCTGGCCGCGCTGTATGCCCGGCAGACGGGCAGGCCAGTGGACCTCGTGCCCATGTACATCGCGCCGAGGCTGCGCCGGGTGTGCTTCGGCGAGCCCGTGGCATTTGACCCCGCCGCCGACCTGAAGGCGGAGAGCCACCGGATCTGCGACGCGCTGATGGACGCCGTCACGGCGCTAGCCCTCGCGCTGCCGCCCCACGTGGCCGTGCCCTATCCGAACCTGCCCAGGCGCAGCTATATATCCACCGAATCCATGAAAGGCGGCCCGCAGGGGGAATGAGCCATGAAAAAACCTGTCGTCGACTATCGTGAATTCCGGCTTTCCCGGCTGAACGAGCCCCGCTTTGCCCATGTCAAACTGCTGGGCGGATGGATCGTTTACCTGATGCTCTACTTCATCACGGAGAACCTGATCCCGGTGGAGCGCTGCCACGTGATCCACTGCGCCCTGGACGATCTGATCCCCTTTACCGAGGGCTTCCTGATCGTTTACTGCTACTGGTATGCGCTGCTGGTGGGGTCGCTGGCCTATTTCTTCCTGTATGACATACTCAGCTTCAAGCGGCTGCAAATCTACATCATGATCACACAGGCGGTGGCCATGGCCGTGTACATCGTCTATCCCAGCGTGCAGCTGCTGCGGCCGGACACCTTCGCCCGGAACAACGCGCTGACCCGCCTGGCGGCGTTCATCTACGCCTTTGACACCCCCACCGGGGTGTGCCCGTCCCTGCACGTGGCCTATTCCCTGGGCATCGCCTCCGTCTGGTGCCACAGGCGGGCGGGCAGCCTGGCCTGGAAGGGCTTCATGGTCCTCTCCGCGGTGGCCATCTCCCTGTCCACTGCCTTCGTCAAGCAGCATTCCGTGGTGGACATATTCGCCGCGCTGCCCGTGGGCCTGCTCGCCGAATACCTGGTGTTCGGCCGCACGCGGCTGAACTGGTGGATCGAGGGTGGCGCGGGCGCGTAGATCGCCCCTGCGCCCGGCGAATGCGGCATCACCTGCCCAGACACTCCCGGATCACGGCAAAGAAGGGCTCTATGAGTATGGGCTTTTTCGCGAAGGCGTTCATGCCGGCGTCCAGGGCCGCCTGCCTGTCCTGCGGGCTGACGTTCGCGGTCAGGGCGACGATCGGCGTGGCCGTGCCCATCCGGCGGAGGCTTCGGGTGGCCTCCAGGCCGTCCATGTTGGGCATGCTGATGTCCATCAGTATAAGGTCGTAATAGCCCGCGGGGGCGGCGGAGACCATGTCGACGCACCGCAGCCCGTCCTCCGCGAATTCGATCGCCGCGCTTGTATCCCGGAGGATCTCCGCGACGATTTCCCGGTTGACCGGGATGTCCTCCACCACCAGGAACCGCCTGCCGGAAAAGTCGGCGGCGGGAAGGGGCCTGCGGAGGGACGGACCCTTCTCGTTCAGCAGGCGCTGGAGGTCGTCCGTGCTCCGCGCTCTTTCAAAGACGGACAGCAGGTATTCGCCGGAGATGCGGATGCTGTTCAGGTAGCGGTCGAACAGCTCCGGGTCGTCCCGGTACCGGCTGACCAGGTCCACGCAGCCGAGCATGATGTGCAGCGGGGTGCGCACATCGGCGGACTTCTGGTAGATTTGAAACAGGTGCGAGGGCGTGTCGTCGTCCGAGCCCTCCAGGAAAAGGTCGCCCACGGTTACGCCGAGGGCGTTGGCCAGGCTCGGGAAAAGGCAGATGTCCGGAACGCTCAGCCCCCTTTCCCATTTGGATACGGCTTTATCGGTAACGTGCAGCGCTTCTGCCAGGCGCTGCTGCGTCATTCCCTTTTTCAATCTCAGCGATCGAATGGCAGCGCCAAGACGAACTGGCGTCACGTGAACCACCTCCAAATGTAGAATAACATAGCGCAGGCTGGGTTACAATCGACCAATGGTTGAGTGGCGTCCGAAAGCTGCGATTGCGTAAAGCGGCGACTGTCGCGATAAAGGGGACAAGGCGCCGCCGCTACATTCCCGGCTTCTCATTCACAGTGTACCCACTTCGTGGGATGCCCATTTACTGTGAAAACAGTAGAAAAGCGACCTATGGTATTGTAGGGGCGGCGATGCGCCGCCCGCCCGGATACGAAATGGTTCGTTGTACCCGGCGGGCGGCGCATCGCCGCCCC
>JAZSAA010000263.1:0-2288 GCA_045601625.1 Clostridia bacterium
TGATCCGCATCGCCGACGCGGCCAAGAAGCCCTGCGGCGCGGCCCAGACCAGCAACAAGCGCGTCATCAACCAGTTCATCCATCCTGACGTGCTGAAGACCTGCCAGCTGTCCATGGGCATGACCGTGCTGGAGGAGGGCAGCGTGTGGAACACCATGCCCGCCCACACCCACGAGCGCCGCATGGAGGTCTATTTCTACTTTGAAGTGCCCGAGAACGAGGTCGTGTTCCACTTCATGGGCGAGGGCACCGAGACCCGCCACATCGTGATGCAGAACGAGCAGGCCGTCATCTCCCCGTCCTGGAGCATCCACGCCGGCGCGGGCACCAGCAACTACACCTTCATCTGGGCCATGGGCGGCGAAAACCAGGCCTTCGACGACATGGACGGCATCCCCACCACCGAGCTGCGATAACCGACACACAAAGTAGTTCACAGGGCGGGTACGCCGCCCTGAGGATAATAAAAACAGGAGGGATTTACCGATGAAAAAACTTCTCTGCATGCTTCTGACCGTTGCCATGATCCTGATGCTGGGCAGCTTCGCGCTGGCTGAAATCGAGCCCGTCAAGCTGGTCATCTACTCCCCCGGCAACGAAAACGCCGTGCCCACCAAGACCATCGTCGAATACGCGCGCCTGGTCTCCGAGGCCTCCGACGGCGCCATCACCCTGGATGTGCACCACTCCAACGAGCTGGGCAACGACGCCGAGGCGATCGAGTCCACCCGTATGGGCACCATCGACATCATCTTCGCCGGCACCTCCGGCTTCACCTCGTTCTATGAGCCCGCCAAGGTTCTGGACCTGCCCTTCCTGTTCAACAGCGCCGAGCAGGCCTATGAGGTGACCAACAGCGAGATCGGCGAGAAGATCTTTGAGGGCTTCGAGGAGTTCGGCCTGGTGTACCTGGCCGAGGGCGACAACGGCATGCGCCACATCTCCACCACCAACCGGCCCATCAACTCCGCCGAGGACGTGAAGGGCCTGAAGATCCGCGTGCCCGAGAGCCAGCTGTACCTGGACGTGTGGTCCGCCCTGGGCGCCACCCCCATCGGCCTGGCCCTGCCCGAGCTGGCGCCCGCGCTGGCCAACGGCACCGCTGAAGCCCAGGACAACGCCACCTATCACCTGGTCGCCAACGCCACCTATGACAGCATCAAGTACTTCTCCAACATCAACTACATGTGGATGGGCTGCACCATGGCCGTCAATGCCGCCAAGTGGGCCTCCCTGCCTGCCGAGGTGCAGGAGATCCTGAAGGAGCAGGCCAAGGTGGCCGCGAAGTACAGCTTCGACACCATCGCCGAGGACAACGAGACCGCCACCAAGGTGCTGCAGGACGCCGGCGTGGAGTTCAACTTCGAGCCCGACGTGCAGTCCTTCAAGGACGCCCTGGGCGGCGATGAGTACTACAAGCGCTATGAGGGCGAGAGCTGGTACAGCCAGGAGCTGCTGGACGCCATCCTGGCCGTCGTGCGCTGATCGCTGAGCTGTAATATTGAGGGTGCATAGGGATGCTCTATGCACCCTCAATAAATGAAAGGGGTAACTATGAATACCTGCAAGAGAATCACCACAGGCATCGCGAAGGTCGCCGAATGGATCGTCATGGCGGCCATTTCCGGCCTGGTGATCGCCATCGTGGTGGAGCTGGTGCGCCGCAACTTCTTCAACCAGTCCTTCGCCGGCAACATACAGCTCTGCGGCATACTGTTCCTGTGGATGGCCTTTATCGGGCTGATCCCGCTCTATTGCAACAACGGCCTGATGCGGCTGGACTTCCTGGTCAACCGCATGGAGGGACCCATGGCCCAGGTGCTGTACTTTATCAACAAGGCCGTCAGCCTGATGCTGGGCATCGTGATGGTGCTGGCCTTCATCTACCAGTATCCCTTCGTCAGCACCCGCACCTACCAGACCTTTTCGGTAAAAATCCCCTACACGGTGCAGTACGTGCCCATGCTGATCGCCGGGATCTACATCTCGGTCAAGACCGTCGAGCAGATCGTCGAGCGCATACTGATACTGACGGGCAGGCTGCCCGGAGAGGAGGGCCAGGCCGCATGATCATATTCATCGTCGCGTTTGTCGTGTTGCTGGTGATCGGCGTGCCCATCAGCATCTCCATCGGCGCCTCGGCCGTGCTGGGCTGCCTGTCCCTGGGCTACCCCATGGTCGTCATCGGCCAGAAGATGGTCAGCGGCATCGACTCGTTCCTGCTGATCGCCGTGCCGCTGTTCATACTGGCGGGCAACCTGATGAACGCCAGCAAGCTGACCAAGAAG